>NZ_AKJJ01000035.1:0-126560 GCF_000282395.1 Pseudomonas sp. GM55
ATTTCCTCAATCCAAAACTGCAGGCCAAAATCGGCATCGTTGTGCTGTTGACCTTTAACGGTTTCCTGTTGCATAGCGCTGTATTGCCGGCGCTGAAAAAAGCCGGTTCGATACTTAATCTTTCCTTCAGCTTGCGCATGCTGGCGCTGTTCTCGGGCGCGCTCTCCGCCGTGTCGTGGTTCTATGCCGCCATGCTGGGTGTTGGTCGTCCGCTGGCCTGGAAGTACTCGCTGGTCGAGTTGCTGGCAGCCTATCCAGTTCTCATCGTCGGTGGATTCGCAGCGATGGTACTGCTCACCGCCTATGCAAAAAACAAAGGCACCGAAGGGCGTCTGGAACAAGACACCTGGACCGCACGCAACGCCGCCCTGGCTTGATGGTAAAGCCAGGCTGAACAGGCAGGTTCTGCTTTAGCCAATACATACCATTATTAGTTATTTACAAACTTTAGTTATTTACCAGTTCTCACTTGAGGAAACCCAAATGAAATCCATGAAAGTTCTCTTCGTAGCCGCCGCGCTGACCGCTTCTTCCCTGGCAATGGCCACAGGTGGCGGTGATCGGACCTTCACTCGCATGGAGTCGGCCCGGAAAGTCTCGATGGAAGCCTTCCAGGTTGCCCAGAAACAGAAAGCTGAAGCCGCTGTAGCTCAAAGTAAAGCCAAGGCCTCCGATCACAGCAACAGCTGATCCGTGCAGCGCGCCGAGGCCGCCAAAAATGTGCGGCCTCAAGCCTCAACTACAGCGCCGGTTCAACCGGAATCCTGCTTACCAGAATCCAATTCGTTGCATCACCCCGTTGAATCCACACCCAGAATCAGTCATTCAGCAATGGCTGATTCGAAGGAGTCGAGCGACTGCATCCAGAACGACATCGGGGGCCTCTCGATGGGGGACATGATGACAATTTCCCAGTATCCGGTATTCCCCCAGTGACGTCGCAAGTCTGGCGATGCGCATGGGATGCAGAACGGATCCGTACTCGTCCTGCTCTCCATGAAGCGCAAGCAGTGGGCAGTGAATCGAGTCAATGGCGTCTTCAATCGTCCAGCCGCTGAATGCCTCCGATAGCCAGGTATCCGTCCAGGCTGACAGCACCCATTGCGCTTTATCGCCATGATATTTCTCAAGACGCGCCATTTGCCCCGGCGCCTCAAACTGCGCCTTGGCTTCCCGAATGCCGCGCAGTGTCTGCTCCTCAACGAACGCTTGTGCTGAAACGGTGATCAATGCAACGCAACTCTGCGGGTACAAGAATGCGCAGTTCGTTGCCATCGCGCCGCCAACACTATGACCAAAGGCGACAAACCGATCGAATTGGAATTCGGCCCTTACCAGCGCGAAGAAGCGCTCGGCTTCGTCGCGAATGAAATCCATGGGCAAGTTCCCCGGGTACGGATCCGACTGCCCGAAGCCGAGTCGGTCATAGGCGATCACCTCGCGCTTTGTGGCCTGACAGAGTCGTTCAGGGAAATCTCGCCACAATTCGACGCATCCCAGGGAATCATGAAAAAGGATGATCGGCGGTTTTACCTGGCTGTATTCCACGCCCGCCGGAAACCAGCGCCGGGTAAACAGTCGCCCATGTGGCGTATCGATCCAAAGCGTTTCGGCACAGACAAACGATGACATTGGAATCCTCGACTGATCATTCAGGCGGATAAGAGTAAACGAAGTGTTGCGGTCGCGAGGACAGCGATCAGCACGATCGGGAAAATCCGCAAATATGTCAGTGGCGGTTCAGTCAAGGACTCTGTAGGAGCGAGCTTGCTCCGGGCGGCGTTCCGACGATGGACTCAAGAGCGCCGCGTTTAGCCAACAAACACGCGTAATCGTTAACGACCATCGCGAGCAAGCTCGCTCCTACAGTGGATCATTTTTTAACGGGCTTTTGTGTCTTGGGTATCAGGCATCAACACTCCTGTTTTTCTCAGATTTCAAGGCTGGTTCGCCTGTTTACCGACAGCTCCGAATTCAACCGGGGTCTTTATGTAAAACAGGGAGATATCTTCGGCCTCAAGTCGCTCAAACAGGCGAACGGACTCTTCTTCGGTAATTGCCATATGAATTTCGGTAGGTTGATCGGCCAGCTCAAAAAAATGCGAGGAATGCAGTTTCCCTGAATGTCCGAAGCCTTCGATACCCGTTGCCAGGGTGGCACCGCGCAGCCCCATCTCCTGGGCCAGGTCGACGAGCCAATCACCCAGCATTTTTCCGTGATGTCGACGGCTCTGTTGGGTAATGAAAATCACCAAAAAGCCTTTCATGACCCATCACCTCTCTAGCGTGTGCCAATCAATTGAAGCGATACAAGCCCTGCAACGTTCATCGCCAGCGAGCCTGCCACGTGTAGCCTGCGTTACCAGGTCCCGAGGGATGCGCCGTTAGCGATAACGAATAGTAATTTCAGCATAGCTGTCCGTCTCAGCCACGCGAAAGGGTTGAAGATGGTCATCCGATTCGTACGCAAACGCACTCGCCGCTTCGGATGACCTTGACTGTCCGCATTGGGATTGCAGCCCGTCGCGAAGAGCAACAACGGGCCACAAGCAACATCAGTGCTTCATTTTTTTATGGAAACAATCTTGGCTCTACCGCCCTCCAGCTGAAAGGAAAACGATACATGGTCTCCCACCTTCAGCCCTTTCAGCTGATCTTGCGTCACTGAAAAGGCCATGGTCATCGGCGGCCATTGCACCGCTGGAACGGCGCCGTGAGCGAGGGTCACCGTATGCTTTGTGGTGTCCATGGCCTTGATCGTGCCCTCGGCGTTGGCGACTGGAGCCTGTTTTGTTTCCTGCTCCATCTTCATGCCCTCCATACCGTCCATTTTCATGCCTGGCATGTCCTCCGCTTGGGCAGAAAGCGATAGTGCAAATACGGTGCTTGCAACTGCAATAAGGGTCAGTTTCATACGACTTTTCCTTTATGGGTGATTGATTCGATAGAGAGCTGCCGGCGACGCATCAAGCGATACGCTGCCGGAATGACAAACAGGGACAGTAAAGGCGCCGTGACCATACCGCCGACCATTGGCGCGGCGATGCGGCTCATCACTTCGCTACCCGTACCGCTGCCCAACAGGATGGGTAACAGGCCAGCGATGATGACGGCCACGGTCATGGCCTTGGGGCGAACCCGCTGCACAGCACCTTCGCGAATCGCCGCCACCAGTCCGCGCTCAGTGCTGTCACCGAGGTCTTCACGTTCGGCCCAGGCGTTCTTCAGATAGAGCAGCATGATCACGCCAAACTCGGCAGAAACACCGGCCAAGGCGATAAAGCCGACCCCGGTGGCGACCGACAGGTTGAACCCCAGCAGATAGAGGAACCATGCCCCGCCGGTCAGCGCGAATGGCAGAGTGGCCATGATCAGCAATGCCTCGTCGAAGCGGGCGAACGTCAGGTACAGCAGCACGAAGATGATCAACAGCGTGGCCGGCACCACCAGTTTGAGGCGTGCGTTGGCCCTTTCGAGAAACTCGAACTGCCCGGAGTAACTCAGGCTCATGCCCGGTTGCAACTTGACCTGTTCATTGACGACCCGCCGCAGATCGGCAACCACCGAGGCAATGTCCCGACCTCGCACATCGATGTACACCCAGCCCGAAGGTCGTGCGTTTTCGCTCTTGAGCATCGGCGGACCGTCGCTGACCTTGACCTTCGCCACCGTGCCCAGGGTGATCTGACTGCCCAGCGGGGTATAGATCGGCAGTTGCTCCAGGGCGCCGAGCGAGTCGCGCCACTCTCGTGGGTAACGTACGTTGATCGGGAAGCGTGCAAGCCCTTCAATGGTCTCGCCGACATTTTCACCACCGATGGCACCGGCGACGATGGCCTGCACATCGGCGATATTCAGTCCGTAGCGGGCGGCGGCTTTACGGTCGATATCCACATCGATATAGCGGCCACCGGTCAGCCGCTCGGCCAGCGCCGAACTGACACCGGGCACCTCCTTGGCCACCCGCTCGACGGCCTGGGTGACCGCATCGATTTCCGCCAGATTGGCGCCGGCCACCTTCACACCGATCGGGCTCTTTATACCCGTCGCCAGCATGTCGATGCGGTTTCGAATCGGCGGTATCCAGATGTTGGTCAAGCCGGGAACCTTCACCACGCGATCCAGTTCCTCCACCAGTTTTTCCTGGGTCATGCCCGGGCGCCATTGCGCATGCGGCTTGAATTGAATGGTGGTTTCGAACATCTCCAGCGGTGCCGGGTCGGTGGCGCTTTCGGCACGACCGGCTTTACCGAAGACATGTTCGACCTCCGGTACGGTCTTGATCAAGCGGTCGGTCTGCTGCAGCAGTTGCGCCGCTTTCTGCGCCGACAATCCCGGCAGGGCCGAAGGCATATAGAGCAGGTCGCCCTCGTCCAACGGCGGGAGAAACTCGCCCCCCAAACGAGACATTGGCCACAGCGCACTGGCAAAAACCAATAGCGCCACCAGCAGAGTGATCTTTGGTCGACGCAAGACTGCGTCCAGGGCTGGCTGATAGATCCGGATCAACCAGCGGTTCAACGGGTTCTGTTGCTCACTGGGAATTCGTCCGCGAATCCAGTAACCCATCAGCACAGGCACCAGAGTCACTGACAATCCCGCCGCCGCGGCCATGGCGTAGGTCTTGGTGAAAGCCAGCGGACCGAACAGACGCCCTTCCTGCGCCTCCAGGGTGAACACCGGAATGAACGACAGGGTGATGATCAACAAACAGAAGAACAATGCCGGCCCCACCTCTGACGCCGCTTCGGTCATGACGTGCCAATGACGTTCCCCCTTCAGTTCTTCCCCGGGATTGGCCAGGTGCCAGGCCTCAATCTTCTTGTGGGCGTTTTCAATCATCACCACGGCGGCATCGACCATGGCGCCGATGGCGATGGCAATCCCGCCCAAGGACATGATGTTGGCGTTGATGCCTTGGTAGTGCATGACGATGAAGGCAATAAGCACCCCCACCGGCAGGGAAATGATCGCCACAAGCGATGAGCGCAAGTGCCAGAGAAAGATCCCGCAGACCAGCGCGACTACGATGAACTCTTCGAGCAGCTTGTGACTGAGGTTCTCCACGGCGCGGTCGATCAGCTTGCTGCGGTCGTAGGTGGTGACAATCTCCACTCCGGCCGGCAGACTGCCTTTCAGTTCATCCAGTTTGCTCTTGACCGCCGCAATGGTCTGGCGAGCATTCTTGCCACTGCGCAAAATCACTACACCGCCGACCGTCTCACCTTCGCCGTCGAGTTCGCTGATGCCGCGGCGCATTTCCGGTCCCGACTGGATCGTGGCGACATCGCCGAGGGTCACGGGCACGCCGCCCGCACCGAGCTTGAGCGGAATCGCCCGAAAGTCGTTGAGCGACTTGAGGTAACCGGAAGCACGCACGATGAACTCGGTCTCCGCCATCTCCAGCACCGCGCCACCCGTTTCCTGGTTGGCCTTGCCGATAGCCTCGGTTACCTCAGCCTGAGTGATGCCGAGGCTGGCCAATTTGAGCGGATCCAGCTGCACCTGATACTGCTTGACCATCCCGCCGACCGTAGCCACCTCGGCGACGTTGGCAAGGGTCTTGAGCTCGAACTTGAGGAACCAGTCCTGAAGTGCGCGCAGCTGTGCCAGGTCGTGTCCGCCACTGCGATCCACCAGTGCGTACTGGTAGATCCAGCCCACCCCTGTCGCATCCGGCCCCAATGCCGGCTTGGCACTCGCCGGCAAGCGGCTTTGTATCTGACTCAAATATTCCAGGACCCGCGAGCGAGCCCAGTACAGGTCGGTTCCATCCTCGAACAGTACATAGACAAAGCTGTCGCCAAAGAACGAGTAACCACGCACCGTCCTGGCACCCGGCACCGAGAGCATGGTGGTGGCCAGCGGATAGGTCACCTGGTTCTCGACAATCTGCGGTGCCTGTCCCGCGAAGGGGGTACGGATGATGACCTGAACATCAGAGAGGTCCGGCAATGCATCGATGGGCGTGTTCTGCACCGACCAGATGCCCCAGGCCGTGACGAACAGCGTCGCCAACAACACCAGGAACCGGTTGGCCACGGACCAACGTATGAGGGCAGCAATCATGGCTGGCCTCCGGTTTTTTCCAGGCGCTCGACCCGCAGGCCATCGTCAGTCTGGCTCACCGCGACGCGAACCCTGTCGCCCGGCTTGAGGCCCTGCGTCAGCGCCGGATTGGCGAGTGGGAACGTCATCGTCATCCCCGGCATGCCCAGTGTCTTGAAGGGACCGTGGGCGAGCGTGACTTCCTTGTCGTTGATCTCGACGATCTGCCCCTGCGCCTCATGCAAGCCGGAGGCTGCTGCACCGGGTGGCGACGCTTGCTCCGGGCTGGCAACAATGCCCTTCAGGCTGGCCTCCGAGTCGAGCAGGAACTGGCCGGACGTAACGACCTTCTGGCCATCTTCCAGACCTTTCAATATCTGCGTCTTGCCATCGCTTTCCTGCCCGGGTTGCACCTCCACCGGCCGGTAGCGGCCCGCGTCTTCGGCAAGCATCACCAAGGCACGTCGGCCTGTGCGGATGACGGCCTCGCTCGGCACCCACAACACACTGTGCGGCGTTGAGCGGTTCAAGCGTACCTGCGCGGTCAAACCCGGCCTGAGGCGTCCCTCCGGGTTGGGCAGTTCCACCCGCACGCGCAGGGTACGGCTGTCCGGATTGGTCTCCGGCAGAATGGCGCTGACCTTGCCATTGAGTTTTATCCCCGGGAACGCTGGCAATTGCGCTTCAACCGTTTGCCCCACAGCGATGGTTCCTGCCTCCGACTCTGGAACGGCCACGGCCATCCAGACACTGCTCAAACCGTTGACGCGAGCCAGTGTCTCACCCGCTGCAACGGTCATTCCCGCGCGGACATTCAACTCTTGCAGCACACCACCAATCGGGCTGGTCAGCGTCAGGTAGGGTTGCACCTTACCGCCCCGCTCCACCTGAGTGATCAGTGCTGCCGGCATCCCGGTGAGCTGCAGTCGCTGGCGTGCCGCAGCCAACAAGTCCGCATCACCGCTGCGCTTGAGCGCAAGGAACTCGGTCTGCGCGGCGACCCACTCGGGCACCAGGATATCCGCCAACGCCGCGTTGGCTTTCAACACATCACCTGGAGCGTGGGCGTAGACCCGCTCCACAAAGCCTGGAGTGCGGGCCTGTATCACGGCGACATCCCGTTCGTTGAACGCGAGGACACCGCTCACATCGAGACTGGAATCAAAGGTCCCGCGACTGACTGTCGCAAAACGCAGACCGAGATTCTGAGTCAGGCCTGGATCGATACTGACCGTCGCACGGTCGCTACCGCCACTGGCGTATTGCGGAACCAGTTGCATGTCCATGAAGGGCGACTTGCCCGGCTTATCGAACTTTTGCTGCGGGTACATGGGGTCGTACCAATACAGCGCCTTGCGTTCGTCCGGTGAATTGGGGCTCATCTGCGGGGCGGCAAACGGTACTTCGCTCATGCGCTGGTGAGCGAACCAATAACCACCGGCAACCCCCAATGCCAGCGAGATGCCCACCAGCAATGCCCCGTTCCATTTATTCAGGATCATTGGCTGGACTCCCCATAGGCAAAATACAGTCGCGCGCTGGTCAGCGCTCGCTGCTCTTCCACGTCGATCTGTTTGAGCCGAGCTTCGATGAGCTCACGTCGGGCGGCGACAACGGCATTCAAATCACCTTTGCCAGCACGATAACTGGCCATGCTGAGTTCGACCTTTTCCCTGGCCAGCGGCAACAGGCTTTCCTGGTTTCGCTGTACCGCACGATTCAGGCGCTCGTAGTCAGCCAGCTCACTCTCCAGTTGCTGGGTATGCTCGCGTGACAGGGCTTCGCGCTCGGCCTCAAGCTGGCTGAGTTCAGCCTGTTTGGCTGCAATTTTGGGATTTTGGCGAGAGTCAGGAAACAGCGGCAGATCCCAGGAAAACTGCACACTGACCATGTCGCCGAACTCACGGCCACGGTGCTGGTAATCCACTTCCCAGCTCCAGTCCGACCGTTTCTCCGACGCGGCCTCACGAACCTTGGCTTGCGCTTCGCGGGTCATCGGCGCAAACGCTGCCAACTCGGGATGGTGTTGCAGCTTATGGGCGTAGCTTGAGGTATCGACAGGCCATTGCGGCAGGCTGCCCGCAGGCTTGTCGTTGGCGGCGGGGCCGATCCAGCGCTTGAGGGCTGCGCGTGCCTGCGTTCTCTGGCGAATCAGCTCGTCCTGTTGCTCCGCCAGTTGCACCGCTTCCTGTTTGGGCGTCACCGCGTCGGAGGGTTGAGCGCGGCCACCGGCTATCTGCGCCCGGACGGTGTCCGCCAGCAGGCGGTTTTCCTTGTACAAGTCCTGGAACAGCGCATCCTTGCGCTCGACCGAGTAGCTGCTGATCCAGGCCAATGCCGTGGATTGGCGAACGTTCAGGCGTTCGACCCGACGCTCTGCCGCAGCGCGATCAATGGCCGCATTGGCCACTTCAATGCGCGCCTTGCGCTTATCACCGTTGGGCATCTCCTGCCGAACCCCGACCATTTGCATGGTCATGAAGTCCTGGTCAATGCTCCAGCGATCCGGACCGCCAACAGGGTAGTTCTGCACACCCAGCAGCAGCTTGGGGTCAGGTAGTTCACCGGCTGGAATAGCCGCACTGGCGGCAGCCTGAATTTTTGCGTCCTGTGCCGTCAGCGACGGCGCATTGTTTTCCGCCAGCCGCAACGCTTCGTCGAGTGTCAATGCGCCAGCGAAGCTCGGCAATGCCAGTACGCTTGCCGCCAGGCCGGCCACGAGGGACCAACCTGTGCAATAGCGCTTGGAGTTCATGTTTACGATTCCTGTGATCATCCACTGCACGCATCAAAGGACACGCGCACAGCCATGCCATCCCGCTAAAACGGAATGACGCTCAATGTGGGTCAGGAATCAAACGCGGGGCGGTCGCCATACCCCGGACGGGGTCGATACAGGTACGGAATCGCTGATGAGGGAAAGCACTACGGGGCTGAACACGGTTACAGCTGGCTTGGAGATCGAGACTTGCAGCATACCGCCAGTCTTGCATTCCTGGCCCGGCTTGCAGGGTTTGCCATGCTCGGTCGGGCTTTTCATGTCGTTGCAGCAGTCCATCCCCATGTCGTCCATCATCGCCATGCCCATTGTTTTCATCGGGCACGGTTCTGTCGGCGCTTGAACACCCGCCATCCCGCTGAGGGGAAGCGCCAGGCTGATCACGAAAATGAGGAAAAACCGCAGGTAGCGTTTCATGGGGTTGGAGTGTAGCCGTCAGCAATAGCGCTAACAATCAATTGAACACACGCTCTCGATTGCCCTGCGTCAGGCGTCGATTGCGCGTGATATCAACGAGTCAGGATTAAGCCAGCATTACTGATACGAAAACAGTGCGCCGGTAATACAGGTACGGCCTCGCAGCGCGGTATCGGCCGGTAATCGTAGCGTTATGAAACCTGGTGCAGGGTCACAGAAGCTATCTATGCTCTGGATCAGGACACCGATATCAACGTCAGTCAGGCCAAGGCCTGGATTCAAGCCATGACTAAAAACATGGCTTGGCGCCTCTGACTCTCTGTTGACGGAACACGACTTAATCCCGGAGTGAACCCACCATGACCCTGGCTCATAAGCTGTTCGTAGGCGTCGCACTGGCCAGCCTGCTTCTCGGCGGTTGCACCTCCCAGGTCACTGAGCGCGAGCAGTACTCCGGTTTCCTGTCCAACTACAACAACCTGGAAGAAGTGACCACCACCACGGGTGAGAAGACACTGCGCTGGGTAAGCCCGTCGTGGAACCCGGATGCGTACGACACCATAGCGTTCAGAACGCTGGAGTTTTATCCCGCGCCAAAACCCGATGAGCGGGTCAATCAGCAGACGCTGGCCGACCTGCAGGACTTCATGTCCAGAAAGGCCAAGCTCGTGCTGGGCCGCAAATACCAGAGGGTGTCCAACGCGGCCGCAGCACCGGCCGGGTCACACCCCCTGATCCTGCGTGCGGCAATCACTGGCGTCAGCGCGTCGAACGAAGGCATGAAGTGGTATGAAGTGATGCCGATCGCGGCCGTTGTCGGAGCGACACAAGCCGCCACCGGACACCGGGATCAAGACACCAATCTGTTCATCGAAGCCGAATTCATTGACGCGAGAACCCATCAGACAATGGCCAAAGTGGTGCGCAAGGTATTCGGCAGCCAACTGGAGAACGAAAGTCAGCGCATCACCACCAAGGACTTTAAAGCCGCTATCGAAAAACTGAATACCGATCTCTGGACGTTCGTCAGCAGGTGAACTGACTGCCTTGGGTTGGATACGGCCTCTGATGAGGGGTAACTGTCGGCCAGAAGTGGACGCTCCCGAGTGTCTATTTAATCAGGGGCGATTCAGGGGTTGGGGGTATGCATAGTTGATTGCCAAGCTAATCCTCAAGCTCGAATTGCTGAAAACCTACGCGCCTGACGTAAACCCAAAAGTCATCCCTTGGCTCATACTGCTCCATGCAAACGCTGTGATCCTGGCACAGTTCATCTTCGTCGATCAGGATACAATCCCAATCGAAATCAGGGTTCTTGGAAATGGCGTAGCTAGGGTAAGGTTTGTCGAGATCGAAGTGGATCGAGTACACGAACAACGGAGATGTAGGGTCTCAAAATTGATGACTCTCTCCCACCCGAAAACACAGGGATAAATTCATCTTTTCTGTGACATCCGAAAACAGAAATCACAAAAAAGATGAGAAAAACCTATCGAGTTCACAAAATAAATGCGCCTTCAGTAGAGGCTCAACGGACCCAAGCCATTTGAAATCATTTTCTGCCAGCACGCCGATGGCTATGCAAAATTGTTGTTCTGGTCGTTAGTGGCAGGGGTCAACCAAAACTATGTCGTTAATCTCATTGATTCCATAAAAGGAAAAAAGCCCCCAGAGCGGTGATTGACACCTGAAGAATTTTCCGGGCTTGATCTTTGAACCGGCGCACCTACAGTTGATCCTACAGCCCAAGAACGACGCTGGTTTGGCTGTTTTCAGCGCCAAGGTCAAATATACAGCGAGTACTGCATTGCTAAGGAGGCATCCGTGGCATTGATTGAGTACGACCCCACCACGCATTCGCTATTGCATCCGGAAGATCGGCCATCGCTGTTCTTGCTGGGTCCGGCGCGAAGCCGCGAGGCCTTGGCCATAGAAGCTTCACGCCTGGCTTATCTACGGTTCGAGGACGGTGGCGCTTCCAGGCAGCAATTGCTGGATGAGCTTGCGTTGGTCGGGTACCGCCACGTCACGACATTCGAGCATGCTGATACCGATGGCGCCGGGTTTGGTGCCCTACATACGGACGGCTCCGCCCTGATCACCTTCAGAGGCACCCAGGCCGACCATTACAAGGACTGGCTGATCAACGCCAAAGTGATCCTGCAAGCATGGACCCTCGGCAGTGGCGAGGTGCACTCGGGGTTTGCCGAAACCGCACTGGGCCTTTGGCCTCAGGTCAATACGTGGCTCAAAGGGCCGGCCAAGAATCGCAATGCTTTATGCATCTGCGGACACAGTCTCGGTGCGGCAATTGCCACGTTGCTCGCCCTTCCCGCCGGCGCACACCAGCTGATCACGCTGGGGTCTCCCCGGGTCGGTAATCACGCCTTTGCCGCTTCGCTCAACACAAGCCCCGCGCTCGACATCATTCGCATCGTCGACTGCTGCGACGAGGTTACCCAGGTCCCGCCTCCGCTAATGGGTTACAAACACGTTGGCTCACAGAGTTACATTAACCGCGATGGCGTTCTTGATAGCAGCCTGAACACCATCCAAATCGATGCCGACCGCATTGCTGCGCGCATGGTATATACGACCAGGTATGGGCTCAAGCCAGGTAACGAGGCGTTTCGCGATCTTGCCGATCACGCCCCCATCAACTACGCCCGTGCGTTCTGGCCATAGGAGCGCACCTGTCCATGATTTTGATGGCTCGACCTCAAATTTGGGCGATTGGCGAAGTAACAGTGTGGGTCGGAGTGTTCGATACAGTCGATCCACCACTACCAACGTTCGCCATCGACGGGCTCGCCGTCACCGCCTTGGGCAACCCGAAATGGTTCGCCATTCGGGACCGGCAGACGAAGCCTGATCCAGCAAATCCCCAGGCACGCAAACCTTGCAACTACCAGGGGGTTTCCAGGCTCCCGGCGGCCACTACTGACAAGCCGCATGACATCGTCGTGAACTGTGCCGGTCAATCCTTCCCGCTTCAGGTCCTGTCGCTACCCGACAAAGTGCCGGACCAACTCTCAGACGGTTCCGCACCACATTCAGTGAGCCGAACCATATGGCCAGATCCCAACCATCCTTGTAGGAACTGAACAGCTCAATGACTTGGTGCAAGCCAAAAGCTGGCTGGAATCCATTAAGGGCACTAACGTATTTCCAGCATTGCCTACGCCCAGTCAGCAATGACTCAGCAGCTAGATCAAGATCGGTGCAGAGAACCACCGGCTGAATGCGCCAGTTAGGAATGAGGCATATCTTGTCTTGGGAATAAATAGGGAGCCGAGATGAATCTTTGTGAGTGTTTTAGGTGTATCACCTGCGGAACTGAAATCGACTGTCGGATTGGGATGTCAAATCGTGACGTCCAACCCTTCCAGTTCGCCTGCCCCAATTGCGAAGAAAGGATTTCATTTGTGTTCGGGCAAGCTGACGCCGAGCTGCTGGGGGCTGAAAAGGTCGAGGATTTTGAGGCCCCATTCAAGGGTGATAAGCCTTTCGTAGACCTCCACCTAGATTTTCCTGTCTATGTTGGGAAATACAAGATGGGGATGACTACGTTTCTTCGTGTGACTCAAGAGCTAGGTATGGGGGCGTACTCACATCTTAATCAGCGGCTGCATATGCTGAATTACCTCCACCCGGTTCAACGAGATCTGTTCAGCCTCATTACCCAATACAAAAGAGATGATCTTGACAGTTTCGAAAAGGTTTGCAAAAGGATTCCAGGGGTCAGTTTAACATCGAGAAAGAAGCAAGATGTGTTGACCGCTCTGTATTCTGCGACTTCAATCATGTCCTCGCCATTTACAATACATGAGCATAATGCTGAGATCAGCGATGTGGCTCCTAAAATCTATTACTGGCTACTTGACAATCACCGCGACAGAACTATCGAGTTCATCGACAGTATCTTGAGCAATGGCTTCCTTAAGAATTTACACAACGACTGTCTGTCTCTATACCCAAGATTAGTTTCCATGGACCTCGCGTTTCGGCCTGCCTTCTTCTACGATTACGCTGACACAGAGGAGCTGGGTGACATTCCGGCCAGGATGTCGACTGCAGACTTTGAAACTTGCAATAATTTTTACAAAGACCTTGCTGAAGTATTCTCACGTCAAATAACACTGATTGCCGGTATCAACAACCTGTTGAAACGTGGTGACTACAACCAGTTCGAATCGTCTTTAAAGCAAACTAAAAATGGCACTAGGCCGGGTCTGGAGAGCCTTGATGCGTTTGCTAACGTCGACTTGGGCAACAAAATCGATTTTATAGACAACTCATTTTATGCAATAGACCTTGATGCCATCGATAACAAACTTAGGAATGCGATCGCTCACTACAAGTATGACTACAAGGAGTCAAGTCAGTGCATCACGTATTACCCGAGTAAGGAAGGCATGAGCCGGGAGAAGTACCATGAAATCCAATTCATGAGTTTCATTAGAAAGTCACTACTTCTATTCAGGGAAGTTCACAATGTGAACCACATTATCAAGGCGACGCTTTTTTTATGTGTCCTGGTATTGAAAAAAGATATATGAAAGGCAGGAGTTTTATCGCATTCCTGCCTCGAACATAGCCCCCTGTCATAGGGGACTAGGTCGTAGGCCACCGTCTCGTGCTACGCCGGCGCCGTATGACGCGAGACTGGCTCCGCTCGAACCGATGAAAGCTGGCCCCGCCCCCCGGAACTCACGAATGCACCTCCAACCAAGCGTGGCTTGGTTGGCCCCTTTCGATTCCCCTCAACAACTACCGGATTGCCCTAAGTCATGCCTTATGCCGGAAGGTGCCGACCTGTCCCGATAATGGTGAGAGATTTCGCTCCTCGGGTCATCGCGACGTACAAATCCTTCGCATCAAGCGAGTCGGCATCGAGAATGACGGCGTGGTCATACTCAAGGCCTTTGACCAGCAACGTGGTTCCAATCAGCTTGCGATGGCTGATCGGCCGCCCCGAATGCCTCATGTCGCGCTGGTACAAATTACCGGCCTCCACGAGTGTCGCGGCTTGGCCATCAACATGGATCTTCAGTACGTTGAAGAAGCGATAGAGCAGATCACGGCGGTAGGCTGAAGTCTCAGGGTTGTTCTTCAAGGCTTGGAAGAATGCCCTGAGATGTCTGCTCGACGGGTCAGCTAAATAGCCATTCGCGGCTTGGAGCACCAGTGGGTACTTCGTGGTCCTGCGAAGGTTAGTAACTTCACCTCGTTTGGTTCCTGCCGTCAGCGTGCGAGTTACACCGGTGAAGCATTTCGTTGCGAACTTCACAGCGAGGAGAAAGCCAGCCTGAACGGTCTTTGCAGCCCCAAGTTTTTTGAGAAAAGAATGCAAATCTCTCCCTTCGATTTCCTCGATTGAGGAAAAACGGCCGGCCATGCGGTTGGCCAAGCGGTGAGTTTTGTTCTTGGACTGCTGATCGCCACCGTGAAGTGCAATGACACTCTCATCATGGTTCAACAGGCCACAAAGCGCCGTGTACTGTTTAGCTGCGAGATAGTCGGGCTGGGTGTAGGCACGAATTACGCTCGGTGGCAGATGGGCTGACAGATCAATCTTTTGGCCTAGCTCGATCTTTCGCCTCGCATCTTTGAGCCATTCGCCAAGTTCCGGACTCTTCGCCTTGACCCACCGCCAAGGGATCTCCAGCTGTCCCAAGCAATCAAACTCGGGGTAGACGCTGGCTTCCCAATCAACGGGCTTGCCGTCGTCAAAATCGAATATGGCTTGCAGGGGGTCTCCCAAGAGTCGGCTTGGAAGAAATTCTGCCAGGTTACAGACCAAATCATGTTGCAAGTCTGAGCAGTCCTGGTACTCGTCGACGTAGAGACCTACGTAGCTGGACGACACGGCCTCACGAATGAACCTCTTCCCCAGCAAACGGGAGCAGCACTCGTACAACTTATTCCACTGCTTGCTGGTCGGGTTTTCAATTTTCCACCCCGATGCCTTCGGGTACGCCAGACAGAGTCGAAGTGCCCAGCTAGCGATCGTATCGACCTGGTACTGGGAAGCGCGAACGCCCAAGCCCGCCATTTTCGTTTTGATCGAGTTCACGCCAGCGAAGGTGTGCGTCAGGATAAGCTGCCGTCCACTGGACGCTCGCACCGCCATCGCGATGAGATGAGTCTTTCCAAACCCAGCAGGCGCGATTACATAGCCCTTGGTGGCACAGTCGTTGAGCTTGATTGCCAGATCTTCAGACACGCTCTGCCCACTCCCAAAGTTTTCCCAACTCTAAGGCAAGATTCGTTTTTCCAAACACGGGATCCTTGAACGCCGGGGACACTGTCTTAAACCATAAGTCGCCTCTGGTCGTGTCCTTAAACCAGCCCGCGTTCTTGTTCTTGGCTGCAGCACCAATGGCAGTCCGCAGCTTAGGGCTATCCGGCCATGTGCTCAGGTCTTCGGGAAGCACTTCCTGGTACTGGGTCCGCACTTGGTCGTACACAGGGTAGGAGAGTTCATCTTGGGCAAGCTTCAAACTGGCTAGAACGTATGCCCAAGGCAGATCCTGGAAAGCCCGCTCTTCGAGTGAAAGCTTGTCGCTCCATATGTACGTTGGAACTCCGACGGCCGCAAGATTAGCCGCGTCGTCAGGTGAAAATAGCTTCTCGGCATCGCCGTCAGCGAGTACCGACACGTCGTAGCAAAGCGACTTGAAAGCCTTTGCCATACCCTTGAGGTTGCCGGCGCCTCTGGCATCCAACAGAGCCACACCATTGTATGAAAACGGGTCTCGGCCGTTCTCAACTTGGTGATCGTCAAAGCCTCTGAGGAAGCCGACCTCGGTTGCACCCTCACACACGATGACCTTCTTCGACAAGAATGCTTCAGCGTTTGAGCGAATCTTCCCCTGAACCTCATGCTCTTCGAGTCCTTTCTCAGCAGCAGAAATGATCGTCACAACGCCACCCTTTTTGTGGACGATATGTAGGTCATGCACCGTGAGTTCACGAAGCACCATGGGCGAATGAGTGGTCAGAAAATATTGCCCGCGTTTGTCCTCTCTTATGTGCTTGATGAGCCGTGTGATCCGGTGGGGCTCCAGTCCGAACTCCAACTCATCGAACAAGGTGATATGGCCTTCCTCCAACCCCGCTTTCTGGATTCCACACTGAAGCATGCGGCGAGATCCGAGACCTAATTGGCGCAACGGGATTTCGCCGTCATGCAGGGAAAGACCGCCGACTTTCAGGTTGATGGAGGCCAAGTCGAGATGCGCCTTATACGCATCAAGTACTGGAACACCCAGGAGCTTCGCAATTTCTTGCGACTTGGTTGCTGCAGCGTCGAAATTTGTCAGGGTGATAGGCCGGTCGACATCCAACGAATTCCTGGCGGTCCTCGATGCATTGGCCAATAGTTCGCTCAAGCTCTGCGCCGCGGTAAGCTTGGCAAGGGCAGTTCCGTTTGCCCAAGAAAGCTCTCGTTCGCTGAAAACGCCGATGAGGCCAGCCCCGACCTTGTTTCTGTCTGCCTGCTTAAAGGGAACCCCGTCTGGGTTGCGATCGCACACCACTGTCCATTTGGGCTCCAAGTCCTTTTCGACGGTTAGCCGGACGGTCAATACACTCTCCAGGTCATCATCTGGCTCATCAAACAGCGTCTGAGCGGCAGCATTCCAGCCCCGAAGGTAGAGCCCATACTTATTGAGTGCAGAGAAGTCTGCGACTAGATGACCGATCGTGATCTCAATGGTGACGGGATCAGTGATCTTGCACTGGTAAAAATCAGCGTCGCTAAAGGCTAGATTCCATTGGGGATGGAACGTGTATCGGATGGCTTCCAGGATTGTGGACTTAGAGGAGTCGCCTTTCCCTATGAGGCAAAAGATGTCAGCTGTTGGCACGTTCCAATCAAGCGCTTTCACTCCGCGAAAGTTCTTGATCACGATCTTTCTGATTTTCACCGGCCAGTATCCTTCTGAACTTCATGTGTGAGTAAGGGCGAAATCCGTTGGTTGCGCTCCGATTGGCTCTCTGGAGCGCAGCGGAAGTGGCTATTCGCCTTTCCCCATCATAGATACTGTTGACGCCAACGCCGAATTGACCCACGTGCTGACGCAAGACTGACCCACCTCCAAATCTACACAAACTCAGAAAAGGCAATGGTTCGCGAGGAACAGACTGGGTCAGTGACATATTGGCAACTGCGTCAATTTGCCGTCGACGCCAACATCAGGCGCCCCTAACGCGCGTCAAACCGTGGTTATGGGAGGTCCGTGTCATGTGGAATCATGCTCTGATGCTCGTGGTGGTCTACCTGACTATCACTCTCAGCATCGGCTGGTTATATACCATTGCGCTCCTGTATTGGCTTTGATCCAATTGGTGACGATCGGTCGGGCCGCATTTGGTGCCGTTTTCGGCAGGTAGCTTTGTCCCGATCACAGTCGTTGGGGAGTGCCTGCAACGGGTCGACTGCAGCCCTTATGAAGCGGTCATTTCGCTAAACCCCCATCAAAATCACTCACGCCTAAGACAATCTGGCACTTTTTTGAGTTTGGCTGGCTCTAAACTCTGCGTTCGTCGATAAACGCGCCTTGAAGATGACATTTTTTATTACAATTTAATGACATGCCTTCCAGGTCAAAAGATGAAAGTCAGAGCTACCGTCATATGTGAGAGAGATAGGCATGTCCTGCTCGTTCGCAAACCGAAGTCAAAATGGGCCTTGCCTGGTGGCAAGGTAGAAACTGGCGAGGCTATCGCTGGAGCTGCGGCTCGAGAACTCCAAGAAGAAACCGGGCTAAATGTAGATCAGCTCCTGTACATTTTTGAGTTCGATGCGGGCAACACACGCCACCATGTTTTTGAAGCCTCTGTCCCAGATTCCGAAAACGCTACGCCTCAAAACGAGATCATCGAGTGCATTTGGCATTCTCTGAACAGGTTTCATGACTCAGACACAAGCGATGCTACGAAATCGATTGTCAGATCATTTCTACGTCGCCTTTAACTCCCTCTGGATCGTTCTGGTTCGCACAAAGGTTAATCGCCTCTTCGCATCATTCTGAGTGTCCACAGTTGACTGCGGCCCTTCGCGACTGGCAGCAATCGGCAAAGAAGCTCCTCCCGGTAAATGACCGGGCGAAACTTCATGCTCGACATGGCTTTTTTGTAGTTTATGAAGCGCTCATGGTTTTGTGGGTGTCGATCAGATGCTGCACCACACCCGGATCGGCCAGGGTCGAAATATCGCCCAACCCCTCGTACTCAGCCGTCGCAATCTTGCGCAGAATCCGGCGCATGATCTTGCCCGAGCGGGTCTTCGGCAGCCCCGGCGCCCACTGGATCACATCCGGTGAAGCAATCGGACCGATCTCTTTACGCACCCAGTTTTTCAGCTCCAGGCGCAGTTGCTCGCTCGGCTCTTCGCCATTTTTCAGGGTGACATACACATAAATGCCCTGCCCCTTGATGTCGTGCGGCACACCGACCACCGCGGCTTCGGCGACTTTCGGGTGAGCGACCATCGCGCTTTCGATCTCGGCGGTGCCCATGCGGTGGCCGGACACGTTGAGCACGTCGTCCACGCGACCGGTGATCCAGTAGTAACCATCGGCATCACGACGGGCGCCGTCACCGGTGAAGTACATGCCGCGGAACGTCTTGAAGTAAGTGTCGACGAAGCGGTCATGGTCGCCGTACAGCGTACGCGCCTGGCCTGGCCACGAATCGAGAATCACCAGGTTGCCCTCGGCCTCGCCCTCGACGATGTTGCCCAGGTTGTCCACCAGCGCCGGCACCACGCCGAAGAACGGACGCGCCGCAGAGCCAGGCTTGAGGGCGTGAGCACCCGGCAGCGGGCTCATCATGTTGCCGCCGGTTTCGGTCTGCCACCAGGTATCGACGATCGGGCAACGGGATTGGCCGACGTTCTTGTAGTACCAGTCCCAGGCTTCCGGGTTGATCGGCTCGCCGACCGAACCCAGCAGGCGCAGGCTGCTGCCGTCAGCGCCTTCAACAGCGGCCGTGCCCGAAGCCATCATGGCGCGGATCGCGGTCGGTGCGGTGTAGAGGATGTTGACCTTGTGCTTGTCGACGATCTTCGCCACCCGGGTGATGTCCGGGTAGTTCGGCACGCCTTCGAACAGCAGCGTGGTCGCGCCGTTGGCCAGCGGGCCGTAGACGATATAACTGTGGCCGGTGACCCAGCCGACGTCGGCGGTGCACCAGTAGATTTCACCCGGGCGATAGTCGAACACGCGCTCGTGGGTCATGGCCGCGTACAGCAGGTAGCCGCCAGTGGTGTGCTGCACGCCCTTCGGCTTGCCGGTGGAGCCGGAGGTGTAAAGGATGAACAGCGCTTCTTCGGCGCCCATCTCTTTCGGCGCACAAACGGTGCCGGCCACTTTCATCAGGTCCTCGAACCAGATGTCGCGATGCTGGTTCCACTTGATGTCGCCACCGGTGCGCTTGCACACGATGACTTTCTGGATGCTGCTGGTTTCCGGGTTGGTCAGCGCGTCGTCGACGTTGGCCTTGAGCGGGATCTTCTTGCCGGCACGAATGCCTTCGTCGGCAGTGATCACCACTTTCGAGCGGCAGTCGATGATGCGACCGGCCAGGGCTTCCGGCGAGAACCCGCCGAACACCACCGAGTGAATCGCGCCGATCCGGGTACAGGCCAGCATGGCGACCACGGCTTCGGGGATCATCGGCATATAGATAGTCACCACGTCGCCGCGGTGCACGTCCTGGCCACGCAGGGCGTTGGCGAACTTGCAGACTTGCTCGTGCAGTTCACGGTAAGTGATGTTGCGGCTTTCGGCAGGGTCATCGCCCTCCCAGATGATCGCGACCTGATCGCCGCGCTCGGCCAGATGACGGTCCAGGCAGTTGTAGGAAACGTTCAGGGTGCCGTCGGCGAACCATTTGATGTCGACATGGTGATCGTCGAAGGAAGTCTGCTTCACCGTGGTGAAAGGCTTGATCCAGTCGAGGCGCTTGGCTTGCTCGCGCCAGAAGCCGTCCGGGTTGACGACCGACTGCTGGTACATGGCCTTGTAGGTCGCCTCGTCGGTCAGCGTATTAGCCAGAACCTCGGGACGAACGGGATACAGGGAAGCCGCACTCATCTTTCTTACCTCGGTGGAATAGTTGTTTTTGTTAAATGTTGGCACTGATTAAACGTGCTCGGCTCGCAAGCGCTACAGCCGACGTCTCAAGCCCGTCCGTGATTGTGTTGTGCTCTTTTAATGACAAGTCATATCCAGAAGCGACTGAGCAATACCCCTCGCGCGCGCCCCAGGAAAGTCCTCCCTACAAGGTGTATGAAATACCAACCTGTACGGTTCTCGGCGCCCCTGGATAGGCGTAGACATTGCCGAAAGCGCCTTCCTCATAATCTTCGTCAGTCAGGTTCTTCACATCCAAGTTGAGCCTGATCCGGTCGTTGAACTTGTAGTAGCTCAGTGGATCGACAACCGTGTAGCTGCCCATCGAAAACGCCATGTTGGCTGTCTGCCCTGCGCGTTCATCGACGTACTTGAGCCCGGTGCCAAGCCCCAGCCCCTTGAGCGCGCCATCCTGGAAATCGTAGACATTGAGCAGGCTGAGGCTGTTCTGCGGAATGTTCATCAGCCGGGTGCCGGACTTGATGACGTTGTCCTTGGTCACTTCACCTTCGAGAAAATACCAGGCACATCAAGAGCCGGCAGGAATGGCGATTAGTGCTATGAATTCTCACTTGATAGCTTTTACTTTCAAATAAAAGTGCTAAATGCACAATTAACTGCACCAACATCCGTCTCATTGGCAATCGAGATTAAGCCGCCAGGGAAATCAGCAGACATCAAGTGACCGGAGTGGCATCAGTGACGTAATAGCCGACGCAGCGGGACCCCATCTTTAAGTACTGGGGATTTAATTACGATATAACTGAAGTACTTGGAGATACCGATATTCTTGTCCAGCAGCCCTTCGATTACTTCCTGATAATGCTGAATACTGCAGGTCATGAAGCGCACCAGGTAATCGTAACCGCCACTGACTAAATGGCACTCAAGTACCTCATCGACCAAACGAATATTGGATTCGAACTTGGCGAAGTCCTCACGTTTATGGTCGCTGAGCGTGATTTCAGTAAATACCGTGACCGAATCGGTGATCTTGGCAAGGTTTAGATGAGCTCTATACCCGGAAATATAGCCGGCCGACTCGAGCCGCTTTACCCGCTGCAAGCATGGGCTGGATGACAGACCCACCGCATCGGCCAGACTGACGTTGGTCATTCGGCCGTCTTTTTGAAGTTCAACCAGGATACTGATATCAATTCGGTCTAGTTTAATTAAACCTTCCATCGGGTACCTCTTGATTGCCGTTCAGTTAGACAGTGGTTTTAGCAAACTCAACGTCGCAAAGATAGCTGATGCTGAGCGACCAGGTCAGCCATGCTAGTGATGTAAAAATCTGCGGAATATTCCTGAGTATAATTCTCATGGCTACGACGGATCAGGCACAAACCAGCCGCTTTTGGCGGCTGCGCAGGAGGTCTGGAAACCTGCAGAATATTTTTGGGCTCCAGGTTGTTGGCCCGCAACCATTCGCTGTCCTCCAATGGATTACTGGCTCGGGAATGCAAGTCTTCGGGCAGAATCCCCAAACGCTCGCAGAGCTGTTCGCGATCCTCGGCATCACGATCGCAGTACACCAGCAGCCGATAGAATTTGCGCAGATACAACATGGCACCGGGCGCGTCCTCGAACAGCGACCAGTTGCATGCCGAACGGGCGAAACTCATACCCTCTTCCCAACTGGCCTTGAGTCCAAAACGCTCTGCCAGCTGACGATGGGCAAAGCACAACAAGCCACTGAAGCCCAGATCGGAAAAACGTGGATAGAGCGTGCGCTCCGCCTCGTCAAACTCAGCCAATACCTCTTCCCTGCCTGGTATGCCCGGATGGTTTTCGAGCAAAGGTTGCAGGGCCGTCCAGATACCGGAATCCCGATCGACCAGGACTTCGTCGCAATCGATCAGCAGTGCACGATAATCAGTCAGGTACATGGTGTGTAGCCTCCCATGATGCATTCATCAATCCATGTGCTCTAAATGCCCTCGGTCGGCGCATTGCCACATTGCGCCAACCGAGACCTGAGATTAATCCAACACTCGCAACAATGCCGCTTCAAGAATTGTCAGCGCTTCGTCGATCTGATTTTCTTCGGTTACCAGAGGAGCAAGGAAGCGCAGCACATTTCGGTACACCCCGCATTTGATCACCAACAGCCCACCAACCCTGGCCTGATCGATCAATTGTTGGGTGAGCTCTGCATCGGGGCTGCGGGCCTCATCGTCCTTGATCAATTCGATTGCCAGCATGAAACCGGTGCCGCGCACGTCACCAATACGAGGGTGACGTGCCTGCAAGCGCAGCAGGCCCTGACGCAGCCGCTCGCCCAATACCTCACCACGCTCGAGCAACTGATCCTGTTCGTAAGTTTCGATCACCGCCAACGCCGCTGCGCAAGCCAAGGCGTTACCGCCGTAAGTACCACCGAGACCACCAGGTGATGGCGCGTCCATGATGTGCGCACGACCCACCACGCCCGATATTGGCAAACCACCTGCGAGACTTTTCGCGACTGTGACCAGATCCGGCTGAATCCCGGCGTGCTGGAAACCGAACCATTTGCCGGTACGGCCGAAACCGGTCTGAATTTCATCCAGAATGAGCACGATGCCATGTTGTTCGGTCAGAGCCCGCAACGCCTGGAGAAACTCCGGCGGCGCGCTAAGGAAGCCTCCATCGCCCTGCACTGGCTCGATGATGATCGCAGCTACTCGATCCGGAGCGACTTGGGTCGCCAGCAATTCGTTCAGAGCTTGCAGCGCCATCTCGCTGCTGAAACCGCGATAGGCGTTAGGGTATGGGGTATGGAAGACTTCGGGAGCGAAGGGCCCGAAGTTCTGCTTGTAGGGTTGGCTCATGCCCGTCAGCGTCGTACCGAGTAAAGTACGCCCATGGAAACCGCCACGAAAGGAGATAACGGCTGGACGATTGGTATGTGCGCGGGCGATCTTCACCGCGTTCTCCACAGCCTCTGCACCGGACGTAAACAGCGCCGCCTTGTAGGCTTCTTGACCACCCACCAACTCGCACAAACGCTGTACCAGGTCGATATAAGGTTTGTACGCCACCACCTGGAAGCAAGCATGGCTGATCTTTTGCAATTGGGTCTGCACTGCCGCGACCACCTTCGGATGATTGTGACCGATGTTCAAAACGCCAATGCCGCCGACGAAGTCCAGGTAGCGCGTCCCATCCACATCCCACACCTCAGAACCCTGGGCCCGGTCGACAACCAACGGGTGGGCCGTGACCAAACCCCGTGGCACGAATTGATCGCGCTGACGGAGCAAACTCGGGGTTTCTTCGACTTTACTGTTCATGGCATCTCCCATAGTGAGCCTGGCAACCGGGAAACGGCTGCAATGTGTTCCAAAGGTTAAGCTTTCGACGCAATTGTCTAAGCCGAACTTGGCCTCTGAGAAATTCGGATCGACTGTTTTCACCCCCGTAAACAGCAGAATCCTTCAGCTGTGGCCTGCCCCATGGAATCTGCCGACATGCGCCCCTTACAACGCAACGTTATGCGTTTAAGCAGATTCTTTCGACATATCCTGCTCTGCCACTCGGGCATGCTGGATACTCCCTATCTAATGCGAGAAGTTACCCATGGCCCTGCTCTATAAAGCTGACCCGGTACGCGGCGAACGATGGAAGCGTCTATTCGCCGAGCACGCTCCGGATATCGAATGGCGTGCCTGGCCGGACATCGGCGATCCGAAGGATATTCGCTACCTGGCGGCCTGGCAGGCACCGGATGATCTCGAAACATTGTTGCCAAACCTGCAGGTACTGTTCGCCTTGTCAGCTGGGGTCGACCAACTTGACCTTGACCGCCTGCCAACGACCTTGCCGGTAGTACGTTTACTCGACCCGAGCATCACTCGGGGCATGTGCGAGTACGCCAGTTTTGCAGTGCTTAGCCTGCATCGGGATATGCTCCGTTATCGCCAGCAACAAATGGCTCGGTGCTGGCAGGCTCACTTGCTACAGCCGGCAGCCAAACGTCGGGTAGGTGTCATGGGGCTCGGCACGCAAGCTCAACAGATTCTGACCACCTTGCAGACCTTTGGGTTCGACTTATCGGGTTGGGCACGCAGCGAGCACCACATTGCCGGGGTGGACTGCTTTGCGGGTGCCGAGCAACTTCCAGCGTTCCTCAGCCAGTGCGACATAGTGCTTTGTGTCCTGCCATTGACCGAGCAAACCAAAGGGATTCTCAACCGTCAGTTGTTCCAGCACCTCCCCAAAGGCGCGGCCTTGGTCAACATGGGAAGAGGCGGGCACCTGATAGAAGAGGATCTGCTTGAGGCTTTGGCCAGCGGCCAGCTCAGCGCGGCGGTGATAGACGTACTGGAACAGGAGCCGGCGGCGCCGGACCATCCCTTCTGGCACCACCCGCAGATATTGCTAACACCGCATATCGCTGCGATGACCCAACCGGAAAGCGCGTTTAGCGTGTTACTGGAAAATATCCGCCGTCATCAACGCGGTGAGTCAATGCTTGGCCAGGTTGACCGCGAGCGAAGTTACTGACCAACGACTGCCAACCCACCGGTAACAACCAACCGGCGCCAGATTTTTTACTTCTCTGAGGCAAATCTGGCGCTATACAAAGCAAACCAGTTATTCATCCCACTTTGCTGTTTTTGCGCATACCCACCCAAAAAATCAGCCGACATTTGCTGCTGATCCCCCTCCCCGATTGAGTAGTTATTGCGGCTCGTGAAGTCGCAACTTATGCAATCTACCGAATTGACTGCACCCCATTGTCAGGTCTCGCCGTAACTGCGATACAGCCACCGCTGCGCAGCCCCGACTGCTGGTCAAGTCCACCGTAAGGCGCTGATCGACAGGACTCTCCCGGGTTTACTTCGCAGTGGTTTACCTGAGCTGCCGCAAGAGCGTTGCTTGCCGCGCAGGCAACGAACACTAATAAGAACTCATGGAGTAAGCGATGAACATCGCAAAACTTAGCTCTCTCTCCTTGGCTGTCATTGCCGCCACCACGCAACTGGCAATAGCTGGTCAGCAACAGGAAGCCAATGGCTTCATTGAAGACAGCAGCCTCGGGTTGCTCAATCGTAATTTCTATATGAATCGCGACTTCCGAAATGGCGGCAGCAATAGCCAAGGTACTAACGGCTCCAAGCCGGCCAGCGAGCGCAATGGCTTTCGCGAGGAGTGGGCACAGGGGGCCATGCTCAACTTCGCCTCTGGTTTCACCCAGGGCACCATCGGTTTCGGCACCGATGCCTACGCGTACGGTGGAGTCAAGCTGGACACTGGCCGCGGCCGGGCCGGCAATGGCCTGCTGCCGATCAGCAACAACCGCACCGCTGCAGCTGAAGTGCCGGACAGCTACGGCGAGATCGGCGGCGCAGTGAAAATGCGCATTTCCTCTACCGTGCTGAAGTACGGCGAACAACGCCCGACCGCTCCGGTATTCGCCACCGGCGACAACCGCTTACTGCCGGAAACCGCTACCGGCTTCCAACTGTCGAGCAAAGAGTTCGACGCAGTTTCTTTCGAGGCTGGCCACTTCACCGCATTCAACAATCGAGCCTCGACCAACTCCGATGACAAACTGCTCACCACTTACGGTGGGACCGAAGCTGACAGCGTCGACTTCATTGGCGGCACCTATAAAGTCAACAGCAACCTCAGTCTGATGGCGTACACCAGTGAGGCAGTCAATGTCTGGCGTCAGCACTTCGGCAGTGCCTCCTATACGATCCCTCTGACTGATCAGCAATCGCTGAATTTTGGCTTGAATGCCTATAAGACCCAGGACCAAGGCGAAGCGCGTGCCGGTAAACTGGACACCACGAGCTGGTCGGCAAAGGCGGCCTATTCCTTGGGGGCCCACAAGTTCACCCTGGCTTATCAGAAGATCGATGGCGACGAGTATTTCGACTACATCGGTGTGGACTCGATCTGGTTGGCCAACTCGATTCAGTACTCCGACTTCAACGCCCCCAACGAGCGCTCCATCCAGGCTCGTTATGACCTAAATATGGCCACGTTCGGCATACCGGGGCTGAGCTTCATGGCCCGCTATGTCAAAGGTGATCAAATCGATGGCACCAAGGCCGATCCGCACGGTGCCTATGCCAACAAGGTGGGCGACGACCAGAAGGAGTGGGAGCGTGACCTGGAAGCCAAATACGTGATCCAGGCAGGGGCCGCCAAGGACCTGTCCTTCCGCCTGCGCCAGGCTACGCATCGCGCGACCTCGTTTGAGAGCGATATCGACGAAGTCCGCCTGATCATCGAGTACCCGCTGAGCATTCTGTAACGTTAGGTCCTGGCCGGTTTACCTGTGGACTGGCCGGTTTTATTGAAGGTCTGCTCCACGCTCCCTTTGCCTTGAGGCGCCCATCCGGACGCCTTTTTTTTGCAATCTCCCCATCAGAAGTGGCTTTTGCTTTGCTCTGCATCCTGAAAGTCGATCCAGTATTTGCTGCCGATACTGCTTCTCATTTGAGCAGTAAATGTGGCCTGCAAAGCTATCGCTTAAAGAATCTACCGAATCAATGGAGGCCTCTTGTCAGGCCTCGCAGCAGGTGAGATACAAATACTTTCCACGGAGAAATCCGACCGGTCACGCTCCCTGTATACGGAGATCT
Organism: Pseudomonas sp. GM55; assembly: GCF_000282395.1. NCBI lineage: Bacteria > Pseudomonadati > Pseudomonadota > Gammaproteobacteria > Pseudomonadales > Pseudomonadaceae > Pseudomonas > Pseudomonas sp. GM55. Next base: position 26,967 of record NZ_AKJJ01000035.1, read on the forward strand.
GTCATGTCCAACTCGCAACGCCCTACGTATAGCTATCGCCCCATGACCACGGCCGATGTGCCGTTGGCCCACGCCTTGTCCGTACAGCTGAAATGGCCCCACCGCCTAGAGGAATGGGCCATGTTGCAGCGCATCGCGCAGGGTTTTGTCGTAGAAGATGGAGGTCGCCTGATAGGTACCGCGTTCACCTGTGCGCAGGGAGATTACGCCACTATCGGCCTGGTGATCGTGAGTGATGAGTACCAGGGCCAGGGTATCGGTCGCAAGCTGATGGAACTGGCACTTGAGGCTTGCGGATCACGTACCGCCATGCTCAATGCGACGTTAGCCGGTGCCCCACTTTATGCCAGCCAGGGATTCATTGACTTTGGACATATTCAACAACATCAGGGGCATGCACTCTCCCCTGTACCAAATGTTCTTCCAGCCGATGAGCGCTGCCGTCCGCTGACCGAAGCCGATAGAAACGATCAAGTCGTACTGGCCAACGACGGCAGCGGCCTGAACAGGCACGCCGTGCTCAATGATCTATTCGATGTTGTCGAACACTCGGTCGGCATCGAGCGCGAGGGTCAGCTACGCGCCTTCGCCATGCTGCGCCCATTCGGCCGTGGTCGCTGCATCGGCCCGGTCATCGCGGAAAGTCCAGAGCAGGCCAAGCACTTGATCGCGGTGTTGTTGGCCCGAGTTCCGGACGCATTCGTGCGCATGGATATACCGTCCGATAGCGGACTGGCCCCTTGGCTGGAAGAAGCCGGGCTGAAGCAGGTCGACACCGTTGCGCAAATGGTTCGTGGCACCCCACCGCAGGCTATCGGCGCAGTGCGCCAGTTTGCGCTGGTGACTCAGGCCATCGGCTGACTACCCCCCCGCAAATCCATACAACGCCACACGACGCATATTTCTGGAGCAACTCCTTCATGCAAGAGCCCACTGCAGTGCTGCTGGCACACGCCGATGGCAGCCCCGTTTCAACAAAATTTACCCCCGGCTCGCTAGGGGCCAACGATCCGTTCGACAGGCACATTGCATATGTCGGGACGGATGACATTGCTGCCGGCGTGGTCCAGGCGAGTGGACAATTCAGCGTCAATGAATATCCCTACAGCGAAATGATCGTGGTACACACAGGACAAGTCACCCTGCAGAGTCAGGATGGCACGCTCCAACTCAATCCCGGTGATAGCGCAGTGATTGCCCGAGGTACATCTCTTCAAGTCGAAGCGCAACCCAACTCTCTCTGGGCATTCTGCGCCGATACTCAGCTCGTTGCCGCGTGCAATCCCGGATTAACGCCTCTCCCCCCGCTAACCCTGCTATCTCCCTCGGCAGCACCGGATGCAGAAATCCTGCTAAGCCCGGCACCTCAATGTCGCTCGCACAATGTGTTTGTCGAAGAAGCGACCAACCTGCGTATCGGCGTCTGGGACTCGACACCCTATACCCGCAAGGCGAGGCCGCACATGCTGCATGAACTGATGAACCTGCTCGAAGGCAGTGTGACCCTCCAGATAGCGGACGGGACGCATCTGACGGTCAACACTGGCGATACAGTGTTCGTGCCCCGAGACGCACCATGCGCCTGGAACAGCAGCACCTATGTGCGCAAGTTCTACGTCGTCAAATAACTCGAACCGCCTTAGCGCCGGCAGATGGATTTCTCCTTCGCCGGCCCACCACAAAACAGATCAATTGCTTGCGGAGTACAGACAATGGGATTGGGTGGCTTCAGTACCGGAAAACTCCTGATCATCCTGTTGATCGTGATCATGCTGTTCGGAACCAGGCGCCTGAAAGGCTTGGGGTCAGATCTCGGCGACACGATAAGGGGGTTCCGCAAATCCATGGGCGACGATAAGCCAGTCACTGAGCAGCCCAGGGACCCGCCCATTGACGCTCAGGCACGCACGCTCGAAGACTCGGTAAAAAAATACTAACCCCTAATCTATATCGTCTTTAGCGAACGGCTATTGGTGGTCCAGACAGCTCTGAAGAGATCACTAATCGTGCCATTGAAGCTCGTCGGCGTGGCGAATGCCCAAGCCCAAGTAAACAATTCAAACAGAGGTGAGAAGCGAGAATGGAAGTGCAGCTGATGTCAGACAAGTCTGTCGCTGAGGAAGCATTCTGGGAGCGCGTTTGCGCAGCCTATCCTGAGCAGCGCCCCTTATTGAACCTGAACAACGCGGCAGTGAGTCCGCCACCGCTGGTGGTAGAGCAGGCTATGATTGATGCCTATCGGCTGATCAGCCACAACCCGGACGTCAATATGTGGAGCAAGCTCGACGCCGAGCTCCCCACGATCAAGCAACAGCTGGCTGACATGGCCGATTGCGATCCCGATGAGATCGCCCTGAACCGCAACTCATCCGAAGGCTTGTCGACAGCCATCTTCGGCATTCCATTGAAGGCCGGCGACCAAGTGCTGGTCTCACTGTGGGACTATCCGAGCGTAATAGCCGGATGGTTGCAGCGTCAGCAGCGCGAAGGCATCGAAGTGGTGACCGTCGACTTCGACCTGATGGACGATGAGAATGTCATCGTGGAAGCTTATGCACAGGCAATTACCCCGCGTACACGGGTGATCCAGCTGACCCACATGCTTCATTGGACCGGGCGAGTCCTGCCGGTCAAGCGCATCTGTGCGCTAGCCAGAGCGCGGGCAATTGTCACTGTGGTGGACGGTGCCCAGACGTTTGCGCAGATGCCGCTCAGCTTCCGTGAACTGGATTGCGACTACTTCATCACCAGCCTCCACAAATGGCTGGGGGCGCCGGTTGGCAATGGCATGCTAATTGTCAGGCGCGACCGAATCGACAGCACTTGGCCGTTGCTGGGGCCTTTCGATCCGCCGCCGCTTCAAATCGACAAATTCGACCACTGGAATCTCGGCACCTATAACTCGGCGATACAGGCGGGCATTGCCCCGGCTATCCGTTTCCATACACAAATCGGCACGCGAGTCATTCACGCGCGCCTACAGGAGCTGACCCGTTACTGGGTTGACCTCGCCAAAGACATTCCTGGTTTCAGGCTCCACACGCCACTTGATACCGTCGAGCTGGGCGCAGTAAGCCTGTTCTCTATCGATCAATGTGATGCTCGATGGGTTGAGCAGGAGCTTCGAAAAACCCACCAGGTGCATGTCAAGTTCCGCCAGATCGGGCACATCAGCGGACTTCGGGTGTCGCCGAGCATCTACACGAAGAAGAGCGATCTAAGCCGCTTTGTTGAGGCGCTAAAGCAGGTGGTTGCAAGCAGGTAACCCCGGTGGGCCAGGGGATACACTTGAGACCCGCAGAGGCAGTGGCCCCTGAAGGTAGCTTGGGTGTGTTCCCCCCACCGCTGCTAGATGCCATCACCCGGGGAGTACAAAGGGTTAACCAAATCGTAATTCTTTGTCAGGCGCTCGATGCTGCCATCACGCTCCAACTCCGCCAGAACCTTATCGAGACGCTGCATGAACTGGGGCTTGTAAGGATAAGCCGAAGCATTGAGCCGGGTATAACCAAGGTACCCCGCCTCACCGGAGAGCCAAGGTCCTTCGACTAGCCAGTTGAGATCGTTCTGGGCAAAGACGCCCTCGCGTTGCATCTGCTCAAGTTCCCATTGGACCGAAAGGCGGTCATTGATATAGACATCTATTCGTCCATGATAGAGCCTGGCCAGGTTGGTACGATTGTCGTTGGCATAACTCTGCTTCAAGGCACCTGTAGCGAGCATGCTTTGGTAGTACTGATCGTCAATGCTCATGAACCCTCTGTTCATGCCAATACGTAGACCGCTATAGCCGAACGGGAAGTGTTCGACCGGTCGTATTCGCGCCAATTCTGCGCGTACAAAGACAACTACCTTTTCCCTCAATATAGGCCGTGAGTAGTCCATCCAGGGCCGTGCGAGGGGGCGATAGTAGGGTGGATAGAGAGCAAAGGCGCGACCGCTGGCCACTTCTGCCAGGCCACGCGCCCAGGGTACGGGACGAATGTGCACGTTGTATTCCGGCATGCGGGTAAAGGCTTTGCGCAGAATATCGGTGTAAAGCCCTTTGGCTTCATCCCCCTCGGCATAGCTGTATGGCGGATAGCCAGCGTCACAGAGAATGACCACGTCTATGGGGGCGCTCGCCCAACTCTTGGCGTGTATGGCGCAGCCCACCAAAATCATCAATAACAACCGCATACTCGCCTTCCTTCACATTCCTTTGATCCCTCTTCTCTGGATCTTCGCAACACTGAAGGAAAGAGCCGTTAGAAGCAGTTCCACTGTGCAGGCGCTCAGCAGGGCACCTTGAAAAGAGACTGTCAGAGGGGTATTGGCACACGATAAAAAAAGCCCGCAGTGAGACGGGCTAAAAGGGTGAGACACAAGAAGGGGTGGAGCTCTCCAGCCGACCTGTTGTTATCTGGAGTTAAAGCGCCGCAGCGATGGCCATACCGACATCCTGGGTCGAGCCTTGTCCACCCAAATCAGGGGTGATCGGCCCCTCGGAGATGATCTGCTCGATAGCCTTGAGAATGCCGTCATGGGCCGCACGGTAGCGCTCATCGCCATTGCCCAGGAAGTCCAGCATCAAGGCACCGGACCAGATCATCGCAATCGGGTTGGCGATGTTCTGTCCATAGATATCCGGCGCTGAGCCATGGACCGGTTCGAACAGCGAGGGAAAGCGCCGCTCCGGATCGAGGTTGGCCGAGGGGGCGATGCCGATAGTACCGGCGCAGGCCGGTCCCAGGTCGGACAGGATATCGCCGAACAGATTCGACGCCACCACCACATCGAAACGATCTGGTTGCAGCACGAAGCGCGCACAGAGAATGTCGATGTGTTGCTTGTCCCAAGTGACGTCCGGGTACTTCGCGGCCATTGTCGCCGTGCGCTCATCCCAGTAGGGCATGCTGATGGAAATGCCGTTGGACTTGGTGGCCGCGGTCAGACGTTTGCGCGGCCGGGTCTGGGCCAGATCGAAGGCGAACTTGAGAATCCGGTCCACGCCGCGCCGGGTGAACACCGACTCCTGCAGCACGAACTCATGCTCGGTGCCTTCGAACATCTTGCCGCCGACCGACGAATACTCGCCCTCGGTGTTCTCGCGGATCACCACGAAATCGATGTCCCCGGCTTCGCGCCCGGCCAGCGGGCACGGCACACCAGGAAACAGCCGCACCGGACGGATATTCACGTATTGATCGAAGTCACGGCGAAACTTCAGCAGCGAACCCCACAGGGAAATGTGATCCGGCACTTTATCTGGCCAGCCCACGGCGCCAAAGTAAATCGCATCGAAGCCCTTGAGTTGTTCGAACCAGTCGGCAGGCATCATCTGCCCGTGTTCCAGATAGTAATCGCAGTGGGCCCAATCGAGCACTTCGATGCTCAAGTCCAGCTGCCATTTCTTCGCGGCCTGCTCCAGTACCCGCAGCCCTTCAGGCAAGACTTCCTTGCCGATACCATCGCCGGCAATCGCGGCGATTCTGAATGGTTTACTCATCAATCGTGGCTCCTCAATGTCCTGTTCAAACGGTGACCGGATCACAGCCCACCGATGTGGAAGGCTTTGACTTCTAGGTATTCATCCAGGCCGTATTTGCTGCCTTCACGGCCCAGACCCGATTGTTTGATACCGCCGAATGGGGCGACTTCCATGGAGATGAGCCCGGTGTTGAGACCGATCATGCCAAACTCCAGCGCCTCACCGAAGCGCCATGAACGGCGCAAATCCTGGGTGAAGAAATAGGCGCCCAAGCCATAAGGCGTGGCATTGGCCAGGGCCAGCGCTTCTTCTTCACTGGTAAAGCGCATCAGCGGTGCGACTGGGCCGAAAGTTTCTTCGTTAGCCAGCAACATCCCGGCATGGGCCTCACCGAGCACCGTCGGCTGGACGAACTGGCTGTCGCCCTCGGGGACGCCGCCACAGAGCAGACGGGCTCCCTGACTCAAAGCATCGTCGATATGTCGAGCGACCTTGCTCACCGCCGCCGCATTGATCAGTGGACCGATGGTGACGTCGGCATCCAGACCATTGCCGACCTTGAGCTTGCCCACCTCCTCCACCAGACGCTGGGCGAAGCGCTCGTAAATCCCGTCCTGCACCAGAATCCGGTTGGCGCAAACGCAGGTCTGGCCGGCGTTGCGGAACTTGCTGAGCATGATGCCGCCCACTGCCTGTTCCAGATCAGCGTCGTCGAACACAATGAACGGCGCGTTACCGCCCAGTTCCAGACTCAAGCGCTTGATGTGTTCGGCGCTCTGGCGCATCAGCAGCCGACCGACAGCAGTGGAACCGGTGAAGGAGATCTTGCGCACCGTCGGGTTGCCTGTCAGTTCTTCGCCGATGCCGGCGGGCATACCGGTCACTACGTTGAACACACCGGCCGGAATGCCGACGCGCTCGGCGAGCACCGCCAGAGCCAGGGCGGACAGTGGAGTCAGATCCGAGGGTTTGACGATGACCGGGCAGCCGGCCGCCAAAGCGGGTGCGCATTTGCGGGTGATCATCGCGTTGGGGAAGTTCCACGGGGTGATCGCAGCGCAGACGCCAACCGGCTGCTTAAGCGTGAGCAAGCGGCGGTCGCCGCTGGGTGCCGGGATGGTTTCGCCGTAAACCCGACGGGCTTCTTCGGCGAACCATTTGACGAAACTGGCGCCATAGCGGACCTCGCCCTTGGCTTCATTCAGCGGCTTACCTTGCTCGCAGGTCATGATCAACGCGAGATCGTCCAGGTTGTCGATCATCGCCTGATACCAGCGTTCCAGCAGCGCCGCCCGTTCTGCCGCCGGGCGTGCGCGCCAGGCCGGCCAAGCGCGTTCGGCAGCGTCGATGGCGCGTCGGGTTTCGCTGCCTTGCATCGCGGGTACGCGGGCGAGCAACTGGCCGCTGGCCGGGTCGATAACGTCCAGGGTGGCGGCGTTGTCGGCGCTGATCCACTGACCGTCGATGTAAGCGAGTTCTACCAGCAGGCTGGGGTCTTTCAGGCGATTGTTGAGCATGGTCGAGTCCTGTTCCGAGACAGGCTTCAGTCTATTGTGTCGCCACAGACGAGGATGCTGAAAGCGCCGCCCGGGCAGCCTTGAATGCTGAAAATCAGCATTCGACAGCAGGCTCTACTGTTGGTTTGTGAGGGCTTTCGTCCCGGTTCCCGTTGCCGAGACGCAGCGAGCCCCGGTCAGACGACAAAGTGCTTGACCATGCCATTCAGCTCGCTGGCCAAGCCCGCGAGTTCCCGGCTAGAGGCCTGGCTCCGATTGGCGCCAGCTGAGGCCAGTTGGGAAACATCACGGATATTGAGCAGGTTGCGATCCACCTCACGGGCTACATGGGATTGCTCTTCGGTGGCACTTGCAATACATAGATTGCGTTCGTTGATCTGGGCGATGTCGTCTACGATGGCATTCAGTGCCGTGCCTGCCGCACGGGCGACCTCCAAAGTTTCCCGGGTTTTACCATTGCTGCTCTGCATGGCTCGCAGGGTGCCTTGACTGCTTTTTTGCACCGAGCCGATGATGGTCTCAATCTGTTTGGTCGACTCCTGGGTTCGTTGCGCCAAGGCCCGGACCTCGTCGGCCACCACGGCGAAACCCCGTCCGCTTTCGCCCGCGCGAGCCGCCTCGATTGCCGCGTTCAAGGCGAGCAGATTCGTTTGTTCGGCAATGCCGCGAATCACATCCAACACCGAGCCGATGTCACCTATCTGGCCTGCCAGGGTTTGCAGGGCGCTTGCGGTATCCTCGATATCCTCGGTCAACGATTCGATGGCACCGACTGTACGGCTGACGCTCTCTTGCCCCTGACGCGAACGCTGGTCTGCGGCTTGGGAAACCTCCGAGGCCCAGGCGGCATTCCGCGCAACGTCTTCGATCGCACCCGTCATCTCTGTGACCGCAGTGGCCGCCTGGTCGAGTTCAGCGCTCTGCCGTCGCACACCACGGGTGGCGTCATCGGTCACTGAACTTAACTGAGCGGACGTCGTGGCCAGTCGCTCGGAAGAACTCAAAACCTGCCTGACCGTACTACGCAGGTTCATTTGCATGCGCTCAAGCGCCTGCAACAGGCGCGCCGCTTCATCCATACCAACGATATCCAATGGTTGGGTCAGGTCACCCTCGGCGATACGCTCGGCTGCTGCCATGGCCATCGCCAACTGTTTAAGCAGACGCAGCACGATCAAAGTGGCCAAGGTACCGCCAGCTAACAGCAGCGCCAGCAAACCTGTGGACATCAGGATGACGCTCTGCCGGCCGCTGTCGCGACGCTCTATCAGCGCTTCATCGAGCGCCGTCGCCGCTGAACGGCCAAGGGCGTACAAGGCGTCAACGGGTTTACTGTAAGCAGTCAGATAGTCGCCGACCGGATAACTCAGCTTAAGCGCGTACAAGGCATCGGTAGACTCGTTATTTCCGGCGGGACTTACGCTGGGCGCGAAATCCATGTCCATTTCGACGGCCGATACCAATCGCGCATTGCTGAGTTCAAGCGCCTGCTGGATTTGCGGTCCTAGCGCCGTTAGCGGCGCTTCTAGCAGAGCCTTGAGTTCCGGCTCGGCGGCACTCGCCTTGGTCAAGGCACGTATCGTCTTGTCAACGCTGCTCAGCGCCTGGGTAGCCAAACCACGCAGTGCACCTTGTTGCTCAGGCAGGATCCGGCCCTGCGCCAGATACAGGCCGCCGGCACCCCGCAACTGACCTAATAACTCGGTGGCTTGCGGCAATTCGATCAAGGCACCCGCCATCAGCGAGTAAGTCCCTAAAACCGGATCCAGGGAAAGTTTGAAGTGATCGAGCATTGCGTCTTCGATCAGCAGGTAGCATGCGATCAACTGGCTATGACGGGCCAGGCTCTGCGGGCCCTTGACTGAGGTCTGAGCAACCTGGCCGGCCAGCTCTTGCCATTGTTGCTGCGCCTGTCGCCAGGCAGCCAGAATGGTGGGGGACACTTGGGCCTCCTGTAAAACCCGATCGGTTGCCTTGATGGCGCGATCCACTTCGGCCTGTTTATCCAGACGGGCTTTGTGGAAGTCCCGGTTGCCGGCCAGCGCGACGGATGACAAATCGCGATGCTGCTGCGTCAAGTGGATAAGCTCGAGCAACGCCTGCACCGGTCGTACGCCGCGAAGCTCCTGATTTGTCTGGTAGCTACTCTGATAGGCGCCAAGTACGTAAAGGCAGGTTGGAATGGTAATCAGGGTCACGGCTAGCAAGCCGAGCAAGACGAACTTGCCAGAGAATGACAGGCGCTCAAGCACTTTCATGGGGGGGACTCCGGAAGGGTTGCGAGTGGCTGGCGGTTTTTCTTAATAGGCGCAGTCAAGCAAGCCTGGGAAGCCTTTCTCAGCACTTCCCACACTGTCAGTACGATGAGCGGGTGAACTCAAGCTCGGGACGTCACGCGTTCCTGGACGCCATTCCATAAAGGGGCCATAAGCGCGGTGAGCGAGTGTTCGGAGTAGGCAAGCGAAACACTAAAGCCGCATCGAGCCCAATAACCCTTGTAGAAAGTGCTCGCCGGCTTCCATCTGGCTGATCTCGATGAACTCGTCAGGCTTGTGTGCCTGTTCTATCGAGCCTGGGCCACAGACCACCACCGGCACATCCAGGCGTTGTTTGAACAACCCGCCCTCGGTGCCGAATGAGACTTTGGCGGTGCCGGTGTCCGGGGCGGCGAAGTTTTTCAGAAAACGCACCGCTTCGACGCTCGGGTGGGTATCGAGGCCCGGATAGACGTTCAGGGTTTCGATCTCGATATCCGCCACGCTGGACAGCTTTTTGGCTTCGCGAACGATCAGCTCGGCCCGTTCGCGCATCTGCTCCAGGAACTGATCGAGGTCGTCCGCCGGCAAGTTACGCACTTCGAAATCCAAGGTGCACAGGTTCGGCACGATGTTCAGCGCCTTGCCGCCGACAATCTGCCCGACATGCACGGTGCTGTAGGGCACGTCGTATTCGGCATCCCGAGCGCCCTGCTCTTGCAGTTGCTGCTGGCCCTGACGCAGCGCAGCGATGAAATCGCAAGCCACGTGAATCGCATTAACCGAGCGTGGCGCCAGGGAGGAATGGGCCTCCAGGCCGCGACAGTAAGAGCGGTAAGAACCCTTGCCCTTGTGCCCAAGAACAAACTGCATGTTGGTCGGCTCACCGATCACGCACAGAAACGGCCGCACCGGCGCCAGATGCAACACATCCAGTAAGCGTCGTACACCCACGCAGCCGATTTCTTCGTCATGGGACAGCGCCAGTTGCAACGGCCGACTCAACGGATGATCGGCGGCATCGAGCATGGCGTCGATAGCCAGTGCGACAAAACCCTTCATATCGCAACTGCCACGGCCATAGATCCGACCGTCCTGCACGGTTGCCTGAAACGCCGGAAAGGTCCAGGCCTGCCCCGCTGCCGGCACCACGTCGGTATGGCCGGACAGCAGAATCCCCGGCACCTCCCGCGGACCGGTACTGGCAAACAGGTTGGCCTTTTTGCCGCTGGAGTCTTTGACGATCAGCGACTCGATGCCCTTGGTCAACAGCAGATCGCGCACGTACTCAATCAAGGCCATGTTCGATTCCGAAGAAACGGTTTCAAAGGCCATCAGGCGTTTAAGAATGTCCAGTACACGGGGCTTCATGAGGCCTTGCTCCGTTGCTCGACTGAAGAGGCGAACCGGTTGATGGAGAACGGCAAAATCGAAGTGCTGGTGCTGCCGGTGCTGATCAGCTCGGCCATCACGTCGCCGACGCCCGGGCCAAGTTGGAAGCCATGACCGCAGAAGCCGAACGCATAGAACAAACCATCAACGGTGCCGCTTGGCCCCATCACGGGCAGTGAATCAGGCAGGTAACCTTCGATACCACTCCAGACCCGAATGATGTTCAGGTTGCCGACACCTGGCAGCAGGCGACGCATCTGATCGAACTGATTGAGAATGCTGCGCGGCTCGACATAGGCCCGGCGGTTGAGCATGTCCGGTTCGCTGCGATAGCCGCCACCGATGATGATGTTTCCACGAGGTATTTGGCGGAAATAAATCACTTCCTCGGGAATCTTGGTATAGACACCGAGCACTGTCGGCAAGGCGTAAGGCACTGGCTCGGTCACGGCCATTTGCGGACCATGGGTTTCCAGCGGCACCGGCTCGCCGAACTGCGCCGAGAGTTTTTGGCCCCAGGCGCCAGCGGTGATCAACAGCTGAGCGGCGCTGAACTGACGACCGTCGGTGGTGCTGATGTGGAACTCACCGCCGATCTTATGCACCTCGGCCACTTCCGTGCGCTCTTCGATCCGCGCACCGAGGCGTCGTGCTGCACGGGCAAACGCTGGGGCCGCCAGACGCGGATTGGCGTGACCATCGTGGGGGGCATAAGAGCCGCCCTTCACATCCGGGCCGAGAAATGGAAAGCGCTTGTGCAACTCGTCGCCACAAAAGATCTTCAGGTCCAGCTGCTCCGCCTCAGGAGCGTCTGCGTAGGCTTGCAGCTCGGCGATCTCGTCTTCGCGGTAACACACCCGCATATGCCCGCTGGCGATGAATTCCAGGTCATCGTCGATCAGCTCCGGCAAACGCTTCCATAACGCCCAGGAACGATTGGCCAGTTCCAGCTGCCCGAGAAAACGCCCTTGACGTCGCACGTTGCCGAAATTCACGCCGCTGGCGTACTGACCGATCTGGTCTCGCTCCAGCAAGATCACCGACTGCCCGCGCAGGCGCAAGAAAAACGCCGCCGCTGAGCCCATCAGGCCGCCGCCAACAATCACAACATCGGCTTTCTGTACCGTCATGGCGACACCTCCTCGGTGAGTATCGAAAGGGGTTTAACCGGCGCCTGACCCCGTTGTCGGCCGACCTGTTGCACGCTGACGCCCGCGGCAGCGGCAATCACCTCTGCCCCGGCTTGCGAGCAATAACGCCCCTGGCAGCGGCCCATGCCGACCCGGCTGAAGGCCTTGGCCCGGTTGACTTCACAGGCCCCCTTCTCACTGACGGTCCGACGCAACTCGCCGGCCGTGATCATTTCGCAGCGGCAGACGATCGCCTCATCCGGTAGCGCTTTGGCCTGGGCGGAAGGCCAGGGAAACGCCTGTGCCAGACCGAGGCGAAATTCATCCATCACCGCCAGGGCATGGCGTTGTTCGTCGCGCAACCCGACGTTTATCGGTTGCTGCTGATCCTCCAGCAGCGCCATGGCCACCAGGCGCCCGGCGTGCTCGGCGGCATCGGCGCCGCGAATCTTCGAACCGTCACCGGCGGCATACACGCCGCTGACCGAGGTCCGGCCGTCTTCATCCGTAGCCAGCCACCATTGGCTCGACGCTTCATCGAAGCGCATACGGCAACCGGCCAGGTCGGCCAATTGAGTTTCCGGGCGCAGGTGATAACCCAGCGCGACGGCATCGCAATCCACCGTCAAGGTCTCACCACGTGCCGTGCGCACGCGTACGCCACTGACACCGCTGGCCGCATCGCCCTGCACTTGAAGCGGCGAAATGCCCAGATGCACCGGGATCTTCGCGCGATACAACTGCGCCAATAACTTCATCCCAGTGAACAGCAACCCCGGGCGTGCCAGCAGTTTCGGCATGGCAAGGATGCGTTTGCTCAGAGGCGAAGTGTCGAGCACTGCCGCGACCTTGGCTCCCGCCTTCACATACTGACTGGCAACCAGATACAGCAACGGCCCGCTGCCCATGAACACCACGCGGTGGCCGATGGACACAGCCTGAGATTTCAGGGCGATCTGCGCACCGCCGAGACTATACGTGCCCGCCAACTGCCAGCCTTCGATCGGCATCAAGCGGTCGGTGGCACCGGTGCAGAGGATCAGCGCGTCGTAATCCACTGTCGAATGCTTGCCCTGGCTGACACAGCACAGTTGCCCCGGTGTCAGGTTCCACACCAGCGTGTCCGGGCGATAGTCGATCTGCCCGCGCAAGCGATCGAAACTCTGGTGCAGATCGTTGGCCTTGGCGGCTTCGGTACCATACAGCGTGGCGTAATCCCGGGTAAAACCTTCAGGCTGGCGACGGTAGATCTGCCCGCCATCCCGGCGATTCTCGTCGATCAGGATGGGCTTGAATCCAGCGGCGACCAGGGTTTCGGCACAACGTGTGCCGGCCGGTCCGGCGCCGACGATAACGACTCGATGAGTGCTCAGCCGCGCAGTGGCCATATCGCCTCCGGTTGTGTGGTGACAATATCCAGGCCTTCACGGACCTCATTGGAACACGCGCGTAGACGCTCGCCGCTGCGGGTCCAGACCCAACAGTCCTGGCAGGCTCCCATCAGACAGAAACCGGCGCGCCGACCCGGATCGAACTCCGACTGGCGCAACGCCGAGCCCTGAGTCAGCAGCGCGACCATCAGCGTATCGCCTTGCAATGCTTCGATGGGCATGCCGTCCACCTTCAGTTTGACGGTTGGCCGATCCTGTTCGGCCAGCCTGACGAAACGCCCGTTCATGCATAGGCTCCCACGATCATGTTGTTTGAATACTGCTGAGTTTTTATCAACTCCGCACTGTCGTGATGGCAAAGGATTTCACTGCCGCCAACAATCATCCGGCGGTCCGGCGGGACGCAATTACACAGACCGTCAACCCGCACAGGACAGCGATTGAGGAAGGTGCACAGCCCTGGCACATTGGCCTTTGCACCTATGGGCGGCAGCGTGCCACAGGTCGTTGTTCCGCAGCTTTCCAGCCAGCCCTGGCGCAACTCCGGAACCGAATGGATCAACAGGTCGGTATAGGGATGGAATGGTGCTTCGGCGTACGATTGTCGAGTACCGGCCTGAATCTTGTGGCCGCTGTACATCACCACAATGTCGTCGCACAGGGCTCGCACGGTGGAGATGTCATGGCTGATGAACAGATAGGACACCCCCAGCTCCTGTCGCAGGTCGCGCAGCAGTTCGAGAATCGCTGCACCGACCACGGTATCCAGTGCCGAGGTCACCTCGTCGCAGAGAATCAGATCCGGCTTGGCCGCCAGGGCCCGGGCCAAATTGACCCGTTGTTTCTGCCCGCCGGACAGTTCGTTCGGACGACGTTCAGCCAGCGTGCGCGGCAAACGAACGAGATCCAGCAACTCACCGATACGCTCGCGCAAAGCCGCACCCTTGAGGCCGAAATACATCTTCAGCGGGCGACTCAAAATAGTGCTGACACTGTGCATCGGGTTGAGTGCGGTGTCGGCATTCTGAAAGACCATTTGAATGCGTCGGAACTGCTCGTCGGTGCGCGACGACAGACTGCCACCCAGGGGCTGGCCATCGAAGGTCAGCCCGCCGAGGGCCGGCGCCAACAACCCGGCAACCACCCGTGCCAAAGTCGACTTGCCAGAACCTGACTCACCGATGACGCCAATCGCCTGGCCCCGACGCACGGTCAGATCAATGTCCTCCAATACGAGGATCGATGGCATGCCATGCGAGTTTTTGTTGCCGTAACCGGCGGTCAGACCCTGAATGGTCAGCAAAGGCGTGTCTTCAGCGACACCGCAGGGTGGACGGATAGTGGTGTCCGGCCGTGCTGCCGCCAGCAAGCTGCGGGTGTATTCGTGGGCCGGGCCTTTAAGCAAGGGTGCTGTGGCGCTCTGCTCGAAGATCTCACCGCCATTGAGCACCACGATCTGATCGGCCATCTGCGCCACTACCGCCAGGTCGTGGGATACGTAGACCGCCGTCGCGCCACGTTCACGGACCACCCGTTTAAAGGCGCGCAGCACATCGATCTGGGTGGTCACATCAAGTGCCGTCGTCGGTTCGTCGAGCACCACCAGCAATGGATCGCTGATCAGCGCCATGGCCGCCATTACACGTTGCAGTTGCCCGCCGGAAACCTGATGAGGGTAACGCTGGCCAATGTGATCGGGGTCTGGCAGGGCCAGGTCGCGGAACAACTCGATGGCCTTGGCCTCAAGCACAGTCCTGCTGCCCAGGCCATGAATCAACGCGCCCTCCACCACTTGGTCGATAAGTTTTTTCGCCGGATTGAACGCCGCGGCGGCGCTCTGAGCGATGTACGACACACGGTTGCCGCGCAAGCCTTGCAGCTCGCCTTCGCTCAACGCCAGCATGTCGTGTTCGCCGATCTGCACCACCCCGCCCGCCAACCGACAACCGCGTCGGGCATAACCGAGTAACGCCAGGGCGATAGTGGTCTTGCCGGAGCCGGACTCACCGATCAATGCCAGCACTTCGCCTTTCTGCAGGGAGAAGCTTACGCCCTTGACGATTTCCACCTCACCAAGCTCACCACAGGCGACCACTCGCAGGTCCTGAACCTTAATTAACTCACTCATTTCAATGACCTCCCGAACGTCGACTACGTCGCGACGACAGTCGGTCGATAAACAGATTCACACCGATGGTCAGGGTGCCGATGGCCAAAGCCGGAATCACGATGGCAGGCGCACCCTGGTTGAGACCGCCGATGTTTTCGCGCACCAGCGACCCGAGATCGGCATCCGGCGGTTGCACACCCAGGCCAAGAAAACTCATACCGCTGAGCAACAACACGATGAAACCGAAGCGCAGCCCCAGATCTGCAAGCACCGGGTTGAGCATATTCGGCAGAATTTCCACGCAAGCCACATACAGCCGGCGCTCGCCACGGGTACGAGCTACCTGCACGTACTCCAGCGCCTCAATGTTCACCGCCATGCTGCGGGCGATGCGGAATGCACCCGGGGTGAAGCTCAATACCGCCGTGCAGATCAACAAGGTGACCGAGGAGCCGAAGGCCGAGACCATGATCAACGCCAGCATCTTGCTGGGGATCGAAATGAAGGCGTCCATCAAGCGACTGATCAACTCATCCAGCCACTTCGGCGACACCACCGACAGCAACGCGAAGCTGGTCCCCAGACCGCTGGCCAACACCGCCGCCACCAAGGCCAGGCCGACGGTGAATCGTGCGCCGACGAGGATCCGGCTGAGCATGTCGCGGCCCAGGTAATCGGTGCCGAACGGGTAAGCAGCGCTCAGGTTGTCGAAGACATTGTCGGAGACCACTTCCCCCACCGGATGCGGTGCCAGCCATGGGCCGAAGATGGCCACCAGCAACCAGATCACACACATCGCAGCGCCGATCAGGCCGAGCCAGGACGATCTGTGGGAAACCTTGCCCAGCGCCAATTTGGTGGTAGCCGGCGATTTCACAATGAGATTGTTCATTGATTTCTCAGCCTCGGATTGGAAAGAA
The DNA here is from genome assembly GCF_000282395.1 of Pseudomonas sp. GM55. Lineage (NCBI taxonomy): Bacteria > Pseudomonadati > Pseudomonadota > Gammaproteobacteria > Pseudomonadales > Pseudomonadaceae > Pseudomonas > Pseudomonas sp. GM55. The sequence continues at coordinate 43,152 of NZ_AKJJ01000035.1, forward strand.
TCGCGCACAGGTCGGCAATCAGCACCAACGTCAAATACGCCGTACAAAACAACATGGTGCAGGCTTGAACCAGGGCCATGTCGCGGTTGGTCACGGCATCGACCATCAGGCTGGCGATGCCGGGGTAGTTGAAGATCGTTTCAACGATCACCACCCCGCCCAACAGGTAAGACAGGCTCAAGGCGATGGCATTGGCGATGGGCCCGATGGCGTTGGGCAAGGCATGGCGTAGAACGATCCGAATCTTGCTCACACCTTTGAGCCGGGCCATTTCCACGTAAGGGCTGTCGAGCTGATCGATCACCGCCGCCCGGGTCATGCGTGCCATTTGCGCGACAATCACGCAGCACAGCGTCATCACCGGTAAGGCGTAAGTGCGCATGAATTGCCAGGGTGACGTGATGTCACTGGCGTAGGACAACGCCGACAACCAACCCAGGTTCACCGCGAAAATCAGCACCGCCAGGGTCGCAACCAGAAACTCTGGCACAGCCACCATGGTCAAGGTAAAAAAGCTGAGGACACTGTCGATGCGCCCGCCCCGGCCCATGGCCGAACCGATGCCCAGAATCAACGCCACCGGCACTGATACCAGCGCCGTGGCGGCCGCCAGCATCAGGGTGTTGGGCAGACGCCCAGCCATCAAGTCTCGGACCGGCATGGCGTTGGATACCGACTGCCCCATGTCACCGCTGAGCAGGCTCATCAACCAGTGCAGGTAACGCAACACACCGGGCTGATCCAGCCCCATTTTCAGGCGCAAGGCTGCCACCTGCTCGGGCGTGGCGAATTGCCCCAGAGACTGTTGTGCCGCGTCTCCCGGCAGCACCGCCGTGATGGCGAACACCACCATGGACACAATCAACAAGGTCACGATCGCCGCGCCCAAGCGCCGGCCGATCAACCACAGTGTGTTGCTATTCATCACCCTATCCTCATGCAATGTAGCTGCAGCAAAAACCCGACTTTCATCAAGCGTCCAGCCAGACCTGCTCGGCAAACATGTACCCCATGAAACCGCCTAGAGGGTTGGTGCCGTAGCCCTTGACTCGCTGATCGGCGGCATCGATGTTGCTGATGAACACTGGCACGCCGATACCGCTGTGCTCATGCACCAGGGTTTGCATATCTGCGTACATCTTGCCGCGCTTGGCCTCGTCGGTTTCACCTCGGGCTTGTACCAACAGCTGGTCGAACTGTTCGTTTTTCCAGCCGGATTCATTCCAGGGTGCTGTCGACTGGAAGAACTGCGAGAAAAGCATGTCGGCATTGGGGCGCGGGTTGATGTTGCCGAAGCTCAGCGGGTGCTTCGCCCAGTGATTGGACCAGTAGCCATCGCTCGGCAGACGGTTGACGTCGAGCTTGAGTCCAGCCTCTTTGGCTGACTGCTGCAACAGCACGGCGATGTCCACCGAACCGGTCGCGGCCGGCGAGCACATCAGCGGCATAGTGATGCTTTCCATGCCAGCCTTTTTGAGCAGGAACTTGGCTTTTTCCGGATCGTAGGCACGTTGTGGCAGGTCGGCGTTAAAGAAGCGCGCACCCGGTGCGATCGGGTGATCGTTGCCAACCCGGGCGTAGCCACGGAATATCGCCGACTTGATTTGCTCGCGGTCCATCAAGTATTTCATGGCCTGCGTGAACTCCGGGCTTTGGCCCGGCATCTGGTCTTGACGGATAATCAGGTCAGTGTAGTTACCCGACGGCGAGTCCACGACCCGATGCTTGGGGCTGGCCTTGATGCGAACCGTTGAGCGCGGGTTAACCTCGTTGCATATGTGCACGTCGCCCGACAACAGGGCGTTGATCCGTGACGACTCATCGGCGATTGAGATAAATTCGATCTCGTCCAGATAGGGCAAGCCGGGTTTCCAGTAATTGGTATTGCGCACAGCAATCGAACGCACCCCGGGCTGGAACTCCTTGGCCTTGAACGGACCGGTACCGATGCCCTGGCTGAAATCGCTCGTACCCTCGGGAACGATCAACATGTGAGAGACGGCAAGAACCGACGGCAATTCAGCATTCGGGCCGCTCAATTGTATCTGCACTTCGTGGGTACCGACGGCCTTGACCTCGGCGAACTGCGACGCCAGCGGCAGGACCTTGGAACCGGTGAGTGGATCCTTGTGCCGCAACAGCGAAAACACCACGTCGGCGGCGGTCAGCGCCTTGCCGTTGTGGAAGGTCACTTCCTTACGCAGGCTGATCACCCAGAGCGTGGCGTCAGTGGTTTCGATACGCTCGGCCAACTCCAGTTGCGGCACCATATGACTGTCGAAACGCGTCAGACCGTTGTAGAACATGTAATGGCGCACGTAGTCGGTGGACCCTGAACCTTTGGCCGGATCCAGAGTGTCGGCGGTGGAACTGGACGAGCCTGCGACGCGGATACGACCGCCGGGCTTGCCTTTGCCAGGGCTTGCAGCCTCATCATCGGCAAACAGCTTGCCAGCGGCGCCGAACAGACTACTGGCGCCCGCGACAGCCACCCCGGCCAACCCCAGCATCTGCAATGCATTGCGGCGTGACATGCCGCGATTGAGCCCTTCGAAAACGCGCAGACTTTCTTCACCGGTGATCAGCTGGGAGTCGATATTCTTTTTATTGTCAGTCATGTCAGTCCTACCTTTCGTCATTGATAAGGCTCGAGTGCTGGCGATTAAGCGCAGCGTGGTTGAAACGTAAAACAAACTCCATGAACTCAGTGCAGGTAGTCCTGCAGGCGGTAATACGCCCCCACCAGAGGCAGGAACCAGGGTTTTCCGAAATGCCCGGGAATGGCTGGCCAATCGAGTTCGCGCCACGGATTGGCCTCAACCTTGCCGGCCATTACCTCAGCCATGACCTGCCCCATGTGCACCGACATTTGCACCCCATGACCGCTGTAACCCATGGAGTAATAAACCCCTCCATGCTGCCCGGCGCGGGGTAACCGATCGGAGGTCATATCCACCAGGCCACCCCAGCAGTAATCGATCTTCACGCTAGCCAGTTGCGGAAACATCTGGACCATCGCCGCCTGCAATACCTTGCCGCTCTTGGCGTCGGAAATGCTGTCGGACATGGCAAACCGGGCACGACCGCCAAACAGCAAGCGGTTGTCCGGCGTCAGGCGGAAGTAGTTACCGATCATGCGGCTGGTGACATAGGAACGCCGTGCCGGTAGCAAGCTGTCGATCAGGGCCTGCGGTAGCACCTCGGTGGCGATCACGAAACTGCCCACCGGCACGATCCGCCGCCGATACCAGCCCAATCCGCCCTGCTGGCAAGTGCCTGTGGCCAGCAGAACCTGCGTGGCGTGTAGCGAGCCCTTGGTGGTATTGACCTGATAGCCGCCGGCACTGGCTTTCCAGTCCGTCACTGACACGCCCTGAAAGATCAATGCGCCGTGACGAGCTGCCGCCTCGGCCAACCCAACACCGAAGCGCCCGACATGCATCTGCACGCCGTTACGCTGCAGCATGCCTCCATGGAACTGGGCCGAGTTGGCTTCAGCACGGGCTTCTTCTGGAGAGAGCAACTCGACCTCGGCGTCGACCTCCCGCCGAATCAATTCGCAGGTGCGCGCCAAACCTTCGTAATGCATCGGTTTGGCGGCCAGCTTCAGCTTGCCATTGCGCTTGAGGTCGCAGGCGATCTGCTCCTGCTCCACCAACGAAACGACGCTCTGTACGGCGCTTTCATAGGCTTGGTAATAAGCACGCGCCTTATCAGCGCCAAGGCTGGCGCTGAGTGCCGCGTAGTCTTGGGCAACGCCAGTGCTGCAGTGGCCACCATTGCGCCCCGAAGCCTCGCCAATCACCCGCCCTCCTTCCAGCACCACCACACTGGCCCCCTTCAAGGCCAGGGCTCGGGCCGCGGCCAGGCCAGTGAGACCACCACCGACGATGGCCACATCGACCTGCCCGGGCAATGCGCCGAGCTGTGCACCGGTGAATTGCGGTGCGGTATCGAGCCAATAGGACTCACTGCCCATGTCTAACCCCTTTTGCCTTGAAGAGTGCCTTGAGACTTAGAGACCGACCAAACCGGGCAATGCGCCGATATCCGGAATCTGGTGGTAGCCATAAACGGCATTCGCCGGCTGCTCATGACCACGAGCAACGAAGGCTTTGTTTTTGATCTTCATGTCGTTGGCCGGCATCAGGTCGTAACGGAAGCTCGAGGACACGTGCAGAACGTCCTCAGGCCCGCAACCGAGGTTATCGAGCATGAACTCGAAGGCAGCCAGGCGCGGCTTGTAGGCCTGGGCTTGCTGGGCGGTGAAGACTTTATGGAAAGGTGCGCCGAGCTTGTCGACGTTGGACATGATCTGCTCGTCCATCGCGTTGGAGAAAATCACCAACGGAATCTTGTCGGCAATTTTTGCCAGGCCAGCCGGTACATCGGCATGTGGACCCCAAGTCGGTACGGCGTCGTAGTAGAGCTGGCCTTCGCCCTTGTACTCGACACCCCAACGCTTGCAGACGCGCGCCAGGGCGGTCTTGATGATTTCATCATACGGCCGCCAGTCACCCATCACCTGATCCAGGCGATAGGCAGAGAAGTCCTTGACGAACTGATCCATTTGCTCGAAAGGGACACGATCAGCGAACAGTTCGCGCGTCATGTTCCCCATTTGAAAGTTGGTCAACGTGCCGTAGCAGTCAAAGGTAATAAACTTGGGTCGAAGAAAGCTCATGAGTGCGGTCCTTATGATTGTTGAGGTCATGACGGGGCAAGCAGTTACTCCGCTCTGGAAGCATCGGTGCAACGCTGCATCACGGATTTATTACAACACCAAGAGACCATGCATAAACTGTTAAAAGTATAGGCTGCTTGGTACAAACCACCGTTTTGCAGGGCTTGCTCAGCAGACTTTGCGGGACGCTCCAGACTCGGGCGCTCAACCCCCTGCTCTTAAGCCTTTGCGGGCTTTTATGGTGCGCTGGTAAGCCACGCACAACGCCATGTGCGGCAGTATTTATGACTTACGGAAGGAGAAAGAGAGCTTTCGTTGAGGATGCGCCCGCTGATTGTGCTGCGAGGTGAGGCGGGGGCTAATTAAGAGTCATGCGCTATGGGACAACCTTGCTTCTATCAGCGATAGGCGTGACATACCGGTCAAAGCAACATCTGTATGCGTCGCGATAGCTCTACAAAGGTGGCGCGTTGCACGATGCATCACCACACCCCCACCGGCCTATCTATATGCCCCATCACCGCCACCGATGTGCCTACGAACGCACTGACCAGGAATGGTCTCACTGGGCGGTCTATCAGAAGGTTTACTGACGAAATCGGTTCAACTTGCTCTCATACAAAGTCAGCCTGACAGAAACAGCAGATTCTCCCTTGCGAACCTGAAGAACAGCACATTTTATCTGGCCCGCTTTGTTAGCTTATTGAGAAGACCCGGCATAGCGATGTCCTAGTCGCCACCGCGATGTTCTGGTGATTTGCCAATCCCAAGGCCACCTTCGGCTTGGTCGTTTATTTCAGCGGCCTTGCAAGGTCGCGAGCCAGACCGCCCTCTGCTGCTTGCAGTGCCCATCACCGCTCTAGGGAGCCAGTTAGATGACAATACAATCTTCGAATAGCTACAGCGTTGATCCGCAAACGTCTCACAAATTTTATATCAATGGCTGTTGGTCTTCCCCGGCAATTCCGGCAAGTTTGCCCGTGGTAAATCCGGCAACTGAAGAGGTCGTCGCAGAGGTCGCGCAAGGCTCTGCCGAGGATGTTGATCGGGCAGCAGCTGCGGCGCGTGCAGCGTTTCCTGGTTGGTCTGCTACCTGCGCAGAGTCGCGCGCGCTTGTCCTTGGAAAGATCTACGATCTCATCCTTGAACGAAAAGAGGTGCTCGCGCAGGCTCTCTCTCTCGAAATGGGCGCTGCCATCAGTTCCGCTCGGGCAATGCAAGTGCCTCTCGCGGCCGAACACGTTCGGGTCGCCCGTGACCTCCTGTCCACTTATCGCTTCCGGACGATTGAAGGGGGAACCGCGATTGAACGCGAACCCATCGGCGTCTGCGGTCTCATCACTCCGTGGAACTGGCCGCTTTATCAAATCACCGCGAAAGTCGCCCCGGCTATAGCTGCCGGATGCACTGTGGTCCTCAAACCAAGCGAACTGTCGCCTCTGAGCGCCCTTCTTTTTGCACAACTGGTCCACGACGCGGGCCTTCCACCTGGCGTCTTCAACCTCGTGAACGGAAGTGGTCACGAGGTCGGCGCAGCAATCGCTGCGCACCCAGATATCGATATGATTTCGATTACCGGCTCAAACCGCGCGGGCGCGCTGGTCGCGCAGGCAGCCGCCCATACGGTGAAGCGCGTCACGCAAGAGCTGGGAGGCAAATCTCCGAACATTCTGCTTCCCGACGCCGACTTTGCCAAAGCCGTTCCATTAGGAGTGATGTCGGCATTCCGCAACGTCGGACAATCGTGCAGCGCCCCGACACGAATGATCGTACCTAAGGACCGGCTGGCGGAAGTCGAATCGCTGGCAGCCGAAACCGCCAATGCAATCATCGTGGGTGATCCGCAATCCGAAGATTCAGTGCTCGGTCCCATTGCCAACGAGGCCCAGTTCAATCGCGTGCAAGCCATGATCGAGGCTGGCTTGAGAGAGGGCGCAAAACTCGTTTGCGGCGGACCTGGACGTGTGCCAGGTTTTGAAAAGGGCTTCTACACTCGACCGACAGTATTCTCCGACGTAGATACCGCAATGCGGATCGCCCAAGAAGAAATTTTCGGGCCGGTGCTGTGCATTATTCCGTATGAAACGATCGATGAGGCGGTCGTTATCGCAAACGATACGGTATACGGACTGGGCGCCCATGTTCAATCTCAGAACCTCGATCTTGCTCGTGCAGTTGCCTCTCGTATCCGCGCGGGACAAGTGCATCTGAATTACCCCGCTTGGAATCCAATGGCTCCATTCGGTGGTTACAAACGTTCTGGTAATGGTCGTGAGTATGGTGTCTACGGCTTGGAGGAGTATCTAGAAACCAAGGCAATCATTGGGTTTGGCGGATCACTTGATAGTACTTCCCGCACGTAGAACTCATTCACATGTTCGGTGCCGTCCAATTCGGCTAACCGCTGATGCGGACGCCCATTGCGCAGATCGGTAGCTTACGCTTTTTGCGCCAACAGAATGCGTTCGATGTCGATGTAATGAAACTGACGCACCCAGGCTAGGCACCAGTTCGTTCAGCCCCCTTGCAAGTCACCAATGAACAGCAGGTCGGAGCCGATGTGGTTGCAGGCATAACAGGACAAGGTCGGCGCTGGCCTGGCCGTATTCGAATGCTGCGAACGTCTTCTGTCGGGCGTAGCCATCGCCCGGGTCCCATTTTTCTGATATCAAAGCGGAGGATCGATCTTTTAGATGCCAGTCGATCAGTTTTGCGAAAACCTCTAAACCACCCGATTTAGAATCCCAAAACCGCTCAGCTTTCGTGGACTGACCGGCCTTGGGGCTGTCTTACAACAACTCTTTCAAGGCTATGCCTCTAGCTCGCGTGCAAAACCCTTATGCAATTCACCGCCAGTTTCTCTTCCTCCAGCCCCCTTCCCACTTGGCAATGAACAGAGTCGTAACACCGTACCGATGACGTTGATCAACGCCCCGCCCTCGGACACGAATCAGTAGAGCGCAAGTACCAACACCTGCCCTGCTGCCAAAAACACATCCAGGCTTCCGAGGGTGAGCGCAAGGGCAATGAATGCGCCGCCGACCTTGCAGTCTGAGTTATCTGGCATGGTGGGCGTCCTTGAGGAGTGGTTGAGTGTGCGTATGAGTTGCGACACTACCTCTTAACAGCTAAAGACGTTGTGGTCAGACACGTTCACATGATGTGCCCCCCTTCTCTAAGCGGACGCAGCGCCTGGGCTCTAGAAGAACTTGAAAGCATCGTAGCTTTCACTGGAGTCGAAAACGACCAAAGCGCGGTTGTGTATCGGACATCAGTTTTTTCTGGCTTTCGGTGTAATAGATCCGAGGTCTCTGCTTCATCTGCAACACTCCTTCTGCTTACACAGAATTTAGTTGTGTTGCGTCAACCGGTTGAATCCACAACCAAAAGCGGACCTTCGGCAGATCAAGCTCGCAGATTTTTTCACCCGCATTTCACGCTACAGCGGCAGAGGTCGATCCTGCACGACACGTTTCATAACAAGCGTTGAGGTCAACCGTTGAACATTAGGCAATGTCGAAAGGCTCTCATCGTAGAGCCTTTGAAAGGCCGGTAGATCCTGGGTGATGACGTGCAGCAGGTAGTCCGGCTCGCCAAATAACCGCTGGGCATCGACCACTTGCGGGATATCAATGAGCGCCGTCTCAAACGCTTCGACAGCCTGCCTGTCTCCCTCACGCAACGTGGCAAATACCATGGCGGAGAAGTTGAGACCCAATGCACCCGGATCCAGTTGTGCCCTATAGCCGAGCAACACACCCGACTCTTCCAATGCACGCACCCGTCGATGGCAAGGGGAAAGACTCAGCCCCACACGTTCGGCAAGCTCGGTGACTGACAGGCGACCATCTTTTTGCAATTCAGAAAGAATCTTGCGATCAATCCTATCCACGTAGAAGAATCTCCCATTTCGAGATAGCTGCATGACCGTTTTTGAAAACAAATTCTAACAACATTTACTTATTCTTCCTCTGACCAATATTTGCTGGAGCGGGACGATGCGGAACGCTGTATGTCATCTGCGGGAATGGCTAGCGCCATGACCTTAAGTATTTTCGTGGCCTTCTGGGCGGTATCGATTTTGTTCGTCATCACACCGGGCCCTGATTGGGCTTACGCCATTTCGGCGGGGTTGCGGGGACGGGTGGTCATACCCGCCCTGGGCGGGCTGTTATCCAGTCACTTGATCGCAACCGTGATTGTTGCCGGTGGCGTCGGCACGCTGGTGGCGAACCACCCTGTTGCCTTGTCGCTGCTGACCGTTACTGGTGCGAGTTATCTACTGTGGTTGGGCATCAACATGCTTACCTGCCCCACTACACCCCACGCAGATGACATTCAGGCATCGGGCTCATGGAACCACTGGGCGATCAAAGGGCTCTGCGTGAGCGGGCTCAATCCGAAGGTGTATCTGCTGTTCCTGGCCCTATTGCCTCAATTCACCGACGCTGCCGCTGCCTGGTCCGTGCCGACGCAGATGATCGCGCTAGGGCTTATCCACACCGTCAGTTGCGGCGTGAACTATCTGCTGGTCGGATTTGGCTCTCAGGTCGTACTGCAAGCACGTCCCGCCGCGGCTCGATTCATCAGCCGCTTCTCCGGAGCGGCCACTATCATCATCGCCGTCGTTTTGCTCTGCGAGCAGATGCTCGGTTAATTCATTTTTCAGCGAGACAACCTCATGAGCGATCAGCCCTCCCCGTATGGCAACGCCCAACCGACGACACGAGTCCGAATTCCGCATCTGAAGCAGATGAAAATTGAAGGTCAGAAATGGGCGATGCTCACCGCGTATGACATGTACACCGCTGCAATTTTCGAAGAGGCCGGAATACCCGTTCTACTGGTGGGCGACTCCGCGTCCAATAATGTCTACGGCAATGACTCCACGTTATCCGTCACCGTAGACGAACTGATTCCTCTGGTTCGCGCCGTCAGCCGTTCGACACGGCGGGCACTGGTGATCGCCGACCTCCCTTTCGGCTCTTATCAAGCATCTGCGGAGCAATGCTTTCACACGGCCGTGCGTTTCATGAAAGAGGCCAGTGCGCATGCGGTCAAACTCGAAGGCGGCATCGAAATGCTGCCTCAGGTCGAGAAGCTGGTTAGCTCAGGCATACCCGTCATGGCGCACATTGGCTTCACACCTCAGATGGAACATCAACTGGGTGGCTACCGCGTCCAGGGCCGGGGCGAAGATGCACAGCGCCTGATAGACAGTGCTAAGGCTTTTGAAGCAGCAGGCGCATTCGCTATTTTGATTGAGATGGTGCCAGGAGATGTGGGTCGAGCGATCACTGAAGCCGTTTCAATTCCTACGGTCGGGATTGGCGCAGGCAACCAATGCGATGCTCAGGTGCTGGTGTGGCAGGACATGATGGGCTTGCGCAGCGGTCGCCTGCCGCGGTTCGTCAAACAGTACGCCGATCTTCGTTCAGTGCTTCACACGGCAGCAAAGGACTTTGCACTTGAGGTGAATGCAGGAACATTTCCAGGTCCCGAACATACGTTTTAACCGCCCAACCGCATCATCCAAGGTGTCGTTATGAAAAGTCTAAGGGAACGTGCTGCCGACGGCCTCCAAGTCGGAGACTGGTTCACGATAGTCCGCTGTTTCTCAGATGACGATATTCGTCAATTCGCGCAGATTTCTAGAGACTACAATCCGGTTCACTGCGATGCACGCTACGCGAAGCTTCGCAGTTTCAAGGCGCCCATTGCCCATGGACTTCTAACGGCCAGTCTCGTCACCGAAATTGGCGGGCAAATCGGGTGGCTGGCAACCGGGATGAATTTCGTGTTCAAACGACCGGTTTATGCGGGAGAACAGATCACCTGCCACTGGCTCATCGCTGACATCGATGATCGCGGCCACGCTAAAGCCGAAGTCAGGATAATGAATGCAGAATGCATCACTGTGATGGAGGCAACGACTTCTGGTCTGCTACCTGGAACTGAAGAGCGTGAATGCCTCAAGCAAATGCTTTCTGAAGGGGATTCCACCAACGGTGCCGCCAACTCTATGAATTGACGGCTTGGAAATAGCGATAGCTGTTGTCCTCTGTGTCCGATTTCTATCGCAGAAATGGTTTACTGAGGCAGGCGTCCTTGCCCTGTTGTCACGAATTTATGCAGTCTTAAGCATTCTGAACCGAATGTTTAAAGCCTCCACCGCTAGCGAAAAAGCCATGGCAAAGTAAACATAACCTTTGGGCACATGCTGCCCCATTGCGTCCGCGATGAGCACGAAGCCCACAACAATCAAAAACGCCAACGCAAGCATTTTCAAACTCGGATGCTTATCGATAAACGCACTGATCGCTCCAGCAGCCAGCATCATGATCAGCACAGCGACGACGATGGCAGCGATCATCACTGGCACGTGGGAAACCATACCTACCGCAGTGATGACCGAGTCCAGAGAAAAGACGATATCGATGATCGCGATCTGAATGATGGTGCTCAGAAAGCCAGCCCCCTTTTTACCAAACTCTGACTCCCCTTCTTCCCCACCTTCGAGTTCTTGGAAAATTTCGCTGCTGCTTTTCCACAACAGAAACAATCCACCGAAGAAGAGAATCAGGTCACGGCCTGATATCCCTTGATCGAAGACATGGAAGAGATCAGCAGTCAGACGCATGATCCAAGTGATGGAAAGCAGTAAAAGAATGCGAGTAACCATGGCCAGGGCCAAGCCAAAAAAACGTGTTTTCGGCTGCATTGCTTTCGGCATGCGGCTGACCAGAATCGAAATCATGATGATGTTGTCGATACCCAAAACAATTTCCAACACTGTCAGGGTAAAAAACGCGATCCAGATTTCCGGATTGAGAAACCATTCCATAACTTCAAAACTCTCGATTGCCCAGAAAAAAAGGCACTACCAAAATTGGCAATGCCCGCATGCTCAAATGAGCGAGTCGTGTTAAGCCACATCGCCTCGACGGGGGCGACCAAACCAATCGTCGGTGCGGCGATGCACTGATGGCACCTGTAAGCCAATCAGACGGTAAGAAGTGAGTTGCCATCCATCTCAGACGGAATCGGCAAGCTCAGCATCTGCAACAAGGTAGGAGCGATATCGCACAACCGGCCATTCTTCAGTCCCTCTCGGCCAGGTTGCTCACTGACCAGAATCAGCGGAACAGGATTCAAGGTATGAGCTGTGTGTGCCTGGCCAGACTCGGTGTCGAGCATTTGTTCGACATTGCCGTGATCGGCTGTAATTAGACATTCACCGCCGGCGGCGAGGGTTGCCTCCACCACCCGGCGCAGACATTCATCGAGCACCTCAACTGCCTTGACGGCAGCGTCAAAGGAGCCGGTATGACCCACCATATCGCCGTTGGCATAGTTGCAAACGATCAGATCGAATGCGCCGCCAGCGATGGCGTTGACCAACTTGTCCGTCAACAGGGAGGCGCTCATCTCAGGCTGAAGATCGTAGGAAGCAACGTCAGGAGAAGGAATCAGGATTCGCTCCTCCCCCTCAAAAGGCTGCTCTCTACCGCCGTTGAAAAAGAACGTCACATGGGCGTACTTCTCGGTTTCAGCAATGCGCAATTGCGTCTTCCCAAGAATGGCCAGGTGTTCCCCCAAGCTGTTGCTGATCGCCTCCGGAGCGAATGCGCATGGGCAGCCCAACTCTTCGGAATACCGGGTCAATGTCAGCAGCCGATCCTTTGGCAAAACAAAAGGTCGTTCAAACCCTTCGAATTCGGGCTTGATCAATGCTTGGGTCAATTCGCGTGCACGATCAGGTCGAAAGTTCATGAAGATCATCGCGTCATCGGGGCCGACACTGACAGGTTGCCCAATCGTCGTCGGCTTGACGAACTCATCCGATTCACCACGTTCGTAAGCCGCTGACAAAGCTGCAGTAGCGGTTGCCACTTGATGTTCAGCATTCGCCGAAACAATCAGGCGGTAAGCGGTTTCGATCCGCGGCCAGCGGTTATCGCGATCCATTGCATAGTAACGACCGACCAACGAGACAATCCGTCCCGCGCCCAAGCGAGCGAATTCACTCTCCAAGGCCTCCAGCGATGCCTGCGCGCTCTTGGGCGGAGTGTCTCGGCCATCTAGAAATCCGTGCACATAGACTTTTTCGACACCCTGCTCAACGAGGCAACCGCATGCCGCGACAATCTGATCGATGTGGCCATGAACACCGCCGGGGGAAAGCAGCCCCAAGACGTGCACAGCACCATCGCGCGTTTTTACTCCCTGGAGTAACTCCAACAACGCTGGGTTGCTAGAGAACTCTCCATCCGCGAGTGCTTTATCAATCCGGGTCAGGCTCTGGTACACCACACGGCCTGCTCCCAGGTTCATGTGGCCTACTTCGGAATTCCCCATCTGACCTTTAGGAAGGCCTACCGCCAGACCCGATGTTTCGATTTGGCTGTTCGCATAGCGCTCAAGCAGCGCATCAAACGTTGGCTTTTTGGCTGCTGCAAAAGCGTTCGAGTCAGTTGCCTGACGAATGCCGACACCGTCGAGAATAATCAAAGAGCGCGTAGTCATCACTCCCCCTAGAAGATGTAATCAGTGGTCAAGAAACTCGACTCACGATTTCGGATGATGTCGCTGACCAGCTCTTTGTTGCTCTCCTGGAACTTGGTGGCGACCAGCGTTCGGATGGAGAACACCCGCAAGGCGTCGTCGACGGACAGTGTCCCTTCAGCTGAGTTTTTACGCCCGTTGAATGGAAAGCTGTCCGGCCCACGCTGGCATTGTGCGTTGATGTTGATACGCCCCACCTGGTTTGCGAACGCATCTACTAGGCGTCCAACCTGCGCCGAGTTGTTGCCGAAGATACTCAGCTGCTGGCCGAAATCTGAATCGAGGACATAGTTGATAACTGTCTCCAGATCGCGATAGACCACCACCGGCACTACAGGCCCGAACTGCTCCTCGTGATACACGCGCATGTCAGATGTCACTGGGTACAACAAGGCCGGGTAGAAGAATGTTTCGCAGACTTCACCGCCACCCGCATTGACTACTTTGGCACCTTTACTCACCGCGTCGTTTACCAGACCAGTGAGAAAATCAGTCTTGCCTGGCTCCGGCAGTGGAGTTAATGCCACTCCTGCCTCCCAAGGCATGCCCGGTTTCAGCTGGGCAAGCTTCGACTGAAACTTATCCAGGAAAGCGTCCACAATGGTTTCATGGACGAACAGGATTTTTAGTGCGGTACAACGCTGACCATTGAACGAAAGCGACCCGGTAACAGCCTCCGCAACTGCGTTATCCAAATCGACATCAGGCAGGACGATGCCTGGATTTTTCGCATCCAGGCCAAGCGCGGCACGCAAGCGGTGCGGCTTCGGGTGCAGTTTTTTGAGATCACTGGCAGCCTTGTTGGTACCGATGAAGGCAAAGACATCGATCTTGCCGCTGGCCATCAAAGCGCTTACGGTTTCTCGGCCGCTACCGTAGATGATGTTGATGACCCCTGCCGGAAAGCTGTCACGGAACGCTTCTAGCAAAGGCCGAATCAGCAAAACACCAAACTTGGCGGGTTTGAACACGACGGTGTTGCCCATGATCAAAGCCGGGATCAACGTAGTGAACGTCTCGTTCAGGGGATAGTTGTACGGCCCCATGCACAGAGTCACACCCAAGGGAACGCGGCGAATCTGCCCCAAGGTGTCTTGCTCAAGCTCAAAACGGCTGGAACGACGATCCAGTTCCTTCAGAGCATTGATGGTGTCGACGATGTAATCGCAGGTGCGATCGAACTCTTTCTCCGAGTCCTTCAGGTTCTTGCCTATCTCCCACATCAACAACTTCACCACGGCTTCGCGTTGTTCACGCATACGCTTGAGGAAAGCCTCGACGCGGCAAATACGCTCGACCACACGCATGGTCGGCCAAGCGCCTTGACCACGATCATATGCCTGCACCGCAGCATCCAGTGCAGTCATGGCAGTCTGTGCATCCAGTAGCGGTGTACTACCCAAAATGACGGACTCGTGTCCCGACTCTTTCTTCAGGCACACAGGGCTACGCACCGGAGCCAATGGACCGTCCCACAACAGCAACTCACCATTGACGAGATAGTCGCGCTGTTCGATGGCCGGTCCTGGACGGAAAGCAGTGGGGATTTCGTCAGCGCTCGGAAACAGTGCTTCAAGTCGATTGTTCAAAGTCATTTTTATACCTCTGTGCCTGCACCAGGCGCTGCCCGAAAGAAATGAACGGGCACGCAGCGCCTACACATTGAAAAGAATTCAGATCGCGATAGATTCGGTAGTTGGATTGGTCTGAGCCGCCCAGCAAATGGCAGCGAAAGACATCGCATCCAGAGAGGCTCCGCCTATCAAGCCGCCATCGATATCGGGTTGATTGAACAGTTGCTCTGCGTTGTCGGCCTTCACACTTCCACCGTACAAAATCCGGCAATCGGCGGCGGCTGCGCGGTCCTTGTTAGCCAACCACTGTCGGATGTGTCGATGCACTGCTTGCGCCTGCTCTGGTGTAGCAGTTTCACCAGTACCAATGGCCCAGACAGGCTCGTAGGCAATTACGCCTTTAGCCAGATCCTGAATGCCAACAGCCTTCAGTACCGCACTCAGCTGAGTAGTGACGATCCCTTCCGTTTCGCCGCACTGACGCTGTGCGAGTGTTTCGCCTACACACAAAACCGGAATGAGCCCAGCACGAAGCGCCGAAGCAAATTTCTTTGCCACAAGGTCATCGTCCTCTGAATACAGTGCCCGGCGCTCCGAATGCCCGACCAACACGAAGCGGCAGCCGATGTCATGGAGCATCGAAGCACTGACCTCACCGGTATGAGCGCCTGATAGCTGGGAGTTAAGATTCTGAGCACCCAGCGAAACGTCTGAATCATCAAGTAGATCAGCCACGGTCGTCAGGTAAGGAAACGGCGGGCAAATTGCAATTTCAACACCTTCAAAGCGTGAAATCACCGGAAGTACGCTACGCAACAATGACGCATTGGCAGCGCTACTCCCGTTCATTTTCCAATTACCGATCACCAATTTTTGCTTGTTCGAAGAGGTCTGCATGATTCAGGCTTTCCTGTTCAGAAGCGCGGCCGTGTTGTAAGGCGCTCGCTCCTGCAAGGCCTCTTCAATACGCAACAAACGGTTGTATTTACCCACACGATCCGAGCGGCTCAGAGATCCTGTTTTGATCTGTCCCGCGCAAGTGGCGACGGCGAGGTCGGCAATGGTGGTGTCCTCGGTCTCACCCGAACGATGGGAAATGACTGCGGTGTAACCGGCATCCTGCGCCATGCGGATGGCGTCCAGCGTTTCGCTGAGTGTTCCGATCTGGTTGAACTTGATCAGGATCGAGTTACCGATCCCTTTCTGAATTCCTTCTCGCAGTATTTTGGTGTTGGTCACGAAGAGGTCGTCACCCACCAATTGCACGTGACCAAGCTTTTTAGTCAGGCCTGCCCAGCCGTCCCAATCGCTTTCGTCCATCCCATCTTCAATAGAAATAATCGGGTATTTGTCACAGAGCATCGCCAGGTAATCGGCGAAGCCTGCCGAGTTGAATGCCTGATCTTCACCGGCGAGCACATATTGACCGCCCTCGTAAAATTCCGAGGCAGCACAATCGAGTGCCAGGGTAATGTCTTTGCCCAGCTCGTAACCCGCTCTACTCACTGCCTCCTTGATAACAACCAGTGCTTCTTCGTTGGAGGCCAGTGAAGGAGCAAAACCACCCTCATCCCCCACCGCGGTGCTCAGGCCACGCTCCGACAAAACTTTCTTCAAGGAATGGAACACCTCGGCGCCCATGCGAAGCCCTTCCCGGAACGACGATGCTCCGACTGGCTGAATCATGAACTCCTGGATGTCGATGTTGTTATCGGCGTGCTCACCACCGTTGATGATGTTCATCATCGGAACCGGCATGCTGAATTTGCCCGGCGAGCCGTATAGCGCAGCCAAGTGTTCGTACAAGGGAATGTTCTGAACCTTGGCAGCCGCTTTGGCTGTCGCCAGCGAAACGGCAAGAATCGCGTTGGCTCCCAGGATGCTCTTACTCTCTGTGCCATCCAGGGCGATCATGACATTGTCAATTTCGCGCTGATTGAATGCATCCAGTCCGATCAGGCACTCGCGGATCGGGTTGTTTACATTCTCGACCGCCCGCATGACACCTTTGCCCATGTAGCGCGATGCATTGTCTCGCAACTCAAGCGCTTCACGTGAACCAGTCGAGGCTCCGGAGGGGACGCTGGCGGTAGCAGTAACTCCATTCGCGAGAGTTACCACCGCTTCAACAGTCGGGTTCCCACGCGAGTCCAGGATTTCCCGAGCACTGATTTGTTGAATTTGGCTGTTCTTGTTAAGCATGGTTCTCCCCCTTCGGATGGTTCGGAGCTAACGTGTCGTCGCTCTGCGACTTCAGTAATTCCTGCTGCTCCGCATACTGCTCACGAAAATCGAAATCTCTTGGCCACGATTCACTTTCAGTCGCGTCCTGGTCTGCTGAATTGATCTCACTCATCAATGCTTCCTCACTCAGCGAATGGCTTCACCGACACACACGACTCGAAGGGAGTTAGTACCGCCTTGGGCATTGGCGTAGTCGCCTTTGGTAATCAGAATGTGATCGCCAGCCTTCACGACGCCACGCTGGGTCAGTTCCGCAACGGCCTTCTCGTTCACCAACTCTGGGGCGAAATCATCGCTGTCGAAAGGAATGGTGGTGACACCACGAAAAAGCGTGACCCGATTCTGAGTAGTCAGGTTGCGAGAGAATGCAAAAATGGGCAGGTGTGAA
This sequence comes from Pseudomonas sp. GM55, assembly GCF_000282395.1. Taxonomy (NCBI): domain Bacteria; kingdom Pseudomonadati; phylum Pseudomonadota; class Gammaproteobacteria; order Pseudomonadales; family Pseudomonadaceae; genus Pseudomonas; species Pseudomonas sp. GM55. Next base: position 60,607 of record NZ_AKJJ01000035.1, read on the forward strand.
CGTATGCGCGACATCAAACGAGGGGTATCACCGCTTTCCGTCATGCAGATAATGGCTTTCACACCATGCAGATGGTTCGCTGCATACATTGCCGACATGGCGATGGATTCATCGATCTTATGGAACACTTGATCGACGCGATGCTTGGAGCGATGGGACTGAGGGTGCTTTTCGGCGCCGATGATAATCCGGTGCATGGCCTCAACCGTCTCAATCGGATAGGCACCTGCTGCGGTTTCAGCTGAAAGCATCACCGCATCGGTGCCATCGAGCACCGCATTGGCGACGTCGAATACTTCAGCGCGCGTCGGCATCGATTGAGTGATCATCGACTCCATCATCTGCGTCGCAGTGATTACCACGCGATTCAGTGTGCGAGCACGGTCGATAATCAGCTTTTGCACGGCAACCAATTCTGCGTCGCCAATCTCAACACCGAGATCGCCACGAGCGACCATTACACCTTCCGACGCCTCAATGATCGCATCCAGAATGCGTAGGTCATTGACGGTTTCTGCGCGCTCAATCTTGGCGATCAGACCTGCCTGCCCTCCTGCTTCATGCAGCAGCCGACGAGCCAACTCCATGTCAGAAGCATCTCGCGGGAACGACACAGCCAAGTAATCCACCTGCATTTCTGCGGCAGTCTTGATATCGGCGAAGTCCTTTTCGGTCAGCGCCGATGCAGACAACCCTCCGCCCTTTCGGTTGATCCCTTTGTTGTTCGAAAGCGGCCCGCTGACCAGAACTTCGCAGATCAATTGCGTGGCCTCGACCTTCAAGACCTTTAGCTCAATTCGTCCATCATCGAGCAGCAGTATGTCGTCTGGACGGCTATCGGTAATCAGCGCTTCGTAGTCGATACCGACTCGTTGCTTGTCCCCCGCATTCTTGTCCAGGGAAGCGTCGAGAACGAACTGTTGCCCCTTTTCGAGGATCACTTTTCCTTCCGCAAAACGCGCAATTCGAATTTTCGGACCTTGCAAATCCGCCAGTACCGCCACGAAGCGACCGTGCTTGGCAGCCAACTCACGGACCAATCTGGCACGAGCAATGTGATCCTCAGCCTTGCCGTGGGAAAAATTCAGACGCACGACATCGACGCCCGCTTTCACCAATCCCTCGATGGCTTCGAATGATTCTGTTGCTGGCCCTAATGTGGCCACGATCTTGGTTCTGCGCTGCATGACAGATGCTTCCTCGAACAGGGTTTTATTATTGAATGCAAAGGAAATCTTGATTCTGCTTATGGCTATTAGCGTGCAAATAACCAATCAGAGCAAAGCAATCTGATTGGTACCCCTAACAACCTCGGCTCGATTAAATCCTTTAAATCTCAGCTTTTCTGCCTTGATCACAAATCATTGAGGTGAGCCGTCTCGAAAAATCGCCAAAAAAATATTGGCACATTGACACACCAAAATGCAATGCTATTTTAGTCAGCACAAATACACGCATCCGGCCAAGACCCGGATCGCACTACTCTGCCGAAGGGACAATGCTCATGCTGCCAAGACACCTCTCAATCGCCAGTCGAATGGTTCTCGGGTTCTTCATCATTGCCGCGCTGAGCGTTGCTTTAGGGGTATTCGCGTTGCAGCAGATTGACGAGGTTCAAGATCAATCGATCCAAATCAAGGACAACTGGCTCCAGCGAGTCCGTGCGTTGGGTGCAGCTAATGCCGCGCTGAATCGCTATCGGATGGGATCGATGCAGCACATTCTTTCGGTCAGCGAAAAAGACATGCAGTCCTACGAGGACAAGACCGCCGGGCGGTTGCAGCAGGTTCGAGAGCAAATGCAGACCTATGCGCAGTTGCTGACCAACGACGAAGACAAGGGTCGTTTGAACGCGTTTAACTCCAGCCTTGAGGTGTATGCAAAAAATCACCTCGAATTGCTCAACCTGTCTCGTCAAGGGGACAAGACGGGCGCCAGGGCATTTCTGATGACCATCAGGGACTCGTACGATCAGATGACCAAGAACTTCGATGACCTGATCGATCGCTCGAACCAAGGGGCAGAAGCCGCGGGTAATCAATCAATCGATGCCTATCAACGTGCTGTCAGAGGAGTGGTGCTGGTCATCATTTTGGTTGGTATCGGCACAATCCTGGTGGCGTGGTTACTGACCCGCAGCATCACTGCACCGCTGAATGAAGCCCTAAGAGCGGCGAGAACAATTGCCGAAGGTGATTTGAGTAAGCCCATCCAACCGACCGGCAATGATGAAGCCACTCGCCTGCTCGAATCCCTGGCGACAATGCAGAACAATCTGATCAAAACACTGAGTCAAATATCCGGATCTTCGAAGCAACTGACCTCCGCCACCGCTCAACTGAACACCGTTACAGAGGCATCAGGCCAGGACATTCACCAACAACATGCGGAGATCGAACAGGCAGCCACCGCGGTCAATGAGATGACAGCTGCCATTGAGGAGGTAGCCCGTAATGCGCTGTCTACTTCAGAGTTGTCGCTGGCTTCCCGGGACATTGCTCTTCGTGGCCAACAGCGCATGGTGGAAACCCTCGGTGCAATCGAAACACTCACCCGAGACGTGCAACTCAGCTCAAAACAGGTGGAAGGTCTGGCCGATCAGGCACAAGGCATCGGTAAGGTTTTGGACGTGATTCGCACGATAGCCGAGCAAACCAATCTGTTGGCGCTGAACGCTGCCATTGAAGCTGCGCGGGCGGGTGATGCGGGGCGAGGCTTTGCTGTGGTCGCCGATGAAGTCCGAGCGCTCGCTCACCGTACCGCGCAGTCCACGCGAGAAATTGAAGACATGATCAGCGGGATCCAGAACGGCACGGATACTGCCGTGTCGACCATGCTCAGCAGCAGTGAAAATACCCGCCTCACCCTCTCACTAGCTCAGTCCACCCAAAGTGCATTGGCAGAAATCGTGGCCGCCAACGACGACATCAACCAACGAAACTTGATGATCACGACGGCGACTGAGGAACAAGCCCATGTTGCGCGTTCAGTCGACCAGAACTTGCTCAACATCCGAGACCTGTCTGTTCAATCAGCGACAGGCTCGCAGCAAACCACCAGTGCGTCTCAATCCCTTGGCTTGCTGGCCCTTGAGCTGAATTCAATGGTTCAACACTTCAAGATGTAACAAATACGCTCATGCAATTTTTTGCATAATGACACGCTAAAAAGTAGTCATGCGCGACAAAAACTGATCGAATTGAGGTATGCCTCATTTGATCTCACATTCCGGCTCAACCGGTTTGTGTTTGTCGCCACCCCCATTTCGTAAGTGATCACAGATATGGCCTCAAGCGCCCTCGTACAACGAATCGCTGCCGAGATCCGGCAGAAAATCCAGACCGGTGAGCTATCGCTGGGCGCTCACTTGAGCGCACAAAAAGTCGCCGACGAATTCAACGTCTCTCGCTCCCCGGCGCGCGAAGCACTGGTCTTGCTCTCGGAACAATGTGTTCTGGAGCAACTGCCCAATCGCGGGTTCTTCGTACTGGAATCAGTACAGGATCCATCGCAGATCCAAGACGAGGTACTTCCTCTTGAAGAGCCGGATGAATACTACCGACTCTCGGAAGACTGGTTGAACAACGCAATCCCGAGTGAAGTGACGGAGCAGTTTCTGCGCACTCGCTATGACCTGACCAAAGCCCAGGTCATCGACATTCTCAATCGCGCCGCCAAAGTAGGATGGGCTGAGCCAAAGCCTGGTTATGGCTGGCGTTTTCTGGATGTGGCGAAGACACCGGAAACCCTTGAGCAAATCTACAAGGTGCGCTCGCTGATCGAGCCAGCGGCATTGCTGGAGCCGACTTACCTGCACGACCTGGCCAAGCTCCAACGCCTTAAAAAAGAGCAGCAGGACATGCTCAATGGTGGCATCGATAGCCTGCCGGCAGATGTCCTCTTAAAAAATGGTATTCGCTTCCACGAAGAGTTCATCAAGCTCTCTGGCAACCCGCTTTATCACATGATTCTGGTCCAGATGAACAACATGCGGCGGCTCATCGAGTACCGCTCGATGATCGACCGCAAGCGTCTCTACAAACAATGCGCCGAACACATTCGGATGATCGAGCTGGTGGAACAGGGCAATAACCTGGAAGCCGCGCATTTGATGAAGCAGCACTTGAGCGGCTCTTTTGCTCACAAATCGCCGATCCTGAAACTGCGATCAGAATCTGCCGAAACCACCCCTTCACTTTCTGGCCTCAGCACTGGCCTCATATCACTTCTCGAGGAGAACACACGTTGAATACCGAAGAACAACTACGCGAAGAAATCTGCATCGTCGGAAAAAGCCTCTATGAACGCGGTTACACCGTGGGCAGCGCAGGCAACATTAGCGCACGCCTGGAAGATGGCTGGTTGATCACCCCCACAGACGCCTGCCTGGGAAGGTTGAAGCCGGAAGAGATAGCAAAAGTCAGCAAGGACGGTACTTGGGTCTCGGGCAGTAAACCGTCGAAGACCCTGGAATTGCATCGTCAGGTGTACGACCGCAACCCTGAAGTCAACGGTGTAGTTCACACCCATTCGACTTCGCTCGTAGCTCTAACACTTGCAGGAGTCTGGGCCAATGACGACATCCTTCCACCATTGACGCCTTACCAAATCATGAAGGTTGGCCACATCCCATTGATCGCTTATCAGCGTCCCGGCTCTCCCGATGTGGCCGGGCAAGTGGCGCAATTGGCCAACAAGGTTCGGGGCGTGATGCTGGAGCGGCTGGGCCCAGTTGTTTGGGAAAGCTCTGTATCAAAAGCCAGCTTTGCGCTGGAAGAACTTGAGGAAACGGCAAAGCTTTGGATGATGAGCAATCCTAAACCTGCGTCACTAGGTGAAGACGCTATTGAAGATCTGCACAGGGTGTTCTCTGTTAAGTGGTGACCCCGCTAGGGGATAAGGCAATGTGTTCGCTTGAGCTATTGCCAATCGGTGCGTCCCATCAGATCGTGCCAGAGGGGTTGGCGGTGTGAACTCTTTCTGACCCGTCTCGCGCGCTTCAGACGCCTTCGTTACCAACTTTGATCGCCCAAGTAACGGCATTATCGACATTTCATGGTCTGTTTCGCCCGTTCACCACCTCACGCGACTAATGATCGGGTCGCGTGCTCAGCTAGATCGAAAGAGTGGCCATTTGCATTATTGTCTACGTGACCCACACTCTGCCTGCTAGCGGGCAAGGTGACGCTGCGTGAGGGCACGGTGCTATCATCGACTGCACACAATCTCACGACTTTCCCCGGCATTCCCGGTGGATTCACGGATGGATTTAGCATGGATGATCTGAACAAAAACATAACTGGTGTCGAAGCTGCCGGTGAAGAAGTAGAGAACAAATCACTCGTAGTCGTGAGTGCCTGCGCTGCGAGGTTTTTCAAAACCTCCCTCGGAGGGCACACTTTCTATGACAGTAAGAAAGGCAAAGATTGGAATCTGAAATCCAGCGTTTGCGTGGATTTCGTCAATTTGATCGGTAAGAAATTTTCACGCAGTGGTCGAATTTACGGCTATGTCGATCCAGGCATCGTTTCAGCGGCTGAAAACTTCTCTAATTATTGCAGCAACGCAGATTTTAACGCTTTCGTTACCGGAGTTATGGATAGGCTTTGTCATGAAGCGAACGATCCTGCGCGCCGCTCCCTCAGTGAGGGTTATGTCGTATTTGCCCACTATCAGGACTTCCAACAGCGTGATTATGTCCTGGTCGTAATGCTGGGTAAGAAAGGGGGGTATGATTTTGACGACAATGACAACCTCAACCCCAAAGGCACGGAAAGCTTAAACCTTCAGGATTTCAGGCAGGCCGCATGCATGGACCTGACGGCCTTTGCATCTAGTTTTCCCGAAAATAAAGGTGAGGCATATCTCTACTTCATCAAGGGAAACTCCAAGAGCGAGTTTTTCAACGCCGCCTTGGGCTGCTCCGACTCCATCCCCGGCAAGGTATGCGTCGACAATCTAAAGAGCGCGCTGGCAGCATATTTCGTTGAGGAAGCGAAAGACCTATCGGCAGCTGATAGGAGAAAAATCCACACCCGCGTGGTCAGTTACATTGAAAACAGAGCGGGAGAAAGGGTACACCTTTCGGAAATTCAGCGTGAAATCGACAAGTGCTTGCCATCAAAATCCCCCCACCATGGCGGGCTCACAAAGTTTATTTCTGAAAACTCAGAGCGTTTTAAGGTCAGTGAGGAATTCCAGCCCTCCAGTATGACTGCGAAAAACATGGGTTTCGTCGACGTCAAACTACCGTCTGGCGATTTTGATGGGCGCATCAAGCTTGACGCTGTGGCCATTGGTGACAAGGGCGCTGATCTGAGCGTTGACAAGGATTTTGTTTATCTGACGATAAAGCTACCAAGCGATGTTTCAGAAAAGCTAAAAGGCATAGGTGCAGAGAACAATTGAGGGCGCACGGATGCTAGACCGGATCTCACTGGATGAGGATCAACTGGTGCTCAATGCTGAAGCGCTGAGCGACGCAGAAATCAATGAATTTCTGACCCAACATGGTTGCGAAAGCCCTCAAAGTCTAGAGCGCATTGGCAATCATATTTACCTTTTAACGAGCGCTGCATGGACTGACCGCTATATCCCTTTCTTCGCTGATGCCGAGGCGCTCTGGCATGCGGTACGGACTAAGGCGACAAAGCCCGAGCATCACTATGTGATCGGAATGGATGCGCAAGAGATAGCGTCACTCAACCTCCGGTTGGGTGTGTATTTCTCATTGCGTTCAATGCTTAAGTCTCTGTGTCATCACGAAGGTGATGACACGCAGCCGATGAAATACGTATTTTTCAGCTCTAAGGAATCGTTCCTTACGAAGCAAGAAGTTCGGTACGCGATGAGCTACACCGATCTGATGTCGATTGATGTCGATGAGGCTGGGGCAAAGCGCGCCAAGACGCTAGAGTCGGCTGTCAGTGAGGAAGATGATGTCCACTGCGATGAGCGGCGACACGTTATGCGAGAAGCTTTGATCGAATTTTTCAAGGAAGAGGACAGCCGAAACGTCAAATTTTTGATGTCCTCGCTAGGCAAGTTTTATCAAGGCTACACCGAGCGCTACAAGGTTTATGTAAGCAAGTTTTCGGTGAACAAAATCTTGGCCGGAATTGAGAGTGAGCGCATTGGGTTTTTATGCAAGGTCCAAGACGCGATCATGGCTCAGCAGACCAAGGCATTCGCGATTCCAGGCGGTGTGGTCGCTGTAGGTGCAATCTTAAAATCCACGACTACCGGCTGGGATTTCTTCGTGGTCTTCGTTGGCCTGTTGATTTCGACATGGATGATTGCGTCCCTCAACAGCAACGTTATTGGTCATATCGATTTGCTAGGCGAAGAGTTTGAGCAGTCGGTATCCAAATACGATGACGTGGTCGTGGGCATCGACGAGGTCCAAGAAGAAATTAATCGCTCCAGATCCAAACTTTCAGGCTCATCATCTGCAGCGAAATCCAGGTTACGCACGTTGACACGAATATCCTGGCTGATTCTTGTGTTGGTGAGCCTCGTGCTATTTGAACGCGCCAAATTGGTTTGATGTCGGAATCGCAGCTTAGGTTTGTAACGTACCGCGTTGTTACTAGGCTTAGAAAGTATTCAGTAATTCCGTCCTTGGCATTGATAAGAGTGATCACGACGCTCGTGTTCACTGAGTCGTACCTGATCACCAGGAATAACGATTGCAGTGCGTCGAAAGCATCCTTTCACTACAGGCCAATTTCGGCCAACAGCTGTTTTGGAGGCTAGTTGCGGCAAAAATGGACCAGCCGTTTCGGAGCCACAGCGGTTGTCGGCCTCGGCATCATTCCGCGAAGCGGGTTTCGGGTGTCTGAGCTGCTGCGCGGAAGCAGGCCAGTGATACTCGGCTGTTGGGCCTCGATCCGCGGCAGGCAGCAATCGGCCTTATATGGCCTTAAAAGGATGCCTCTCGGTTAGGTTAAGCCTGCGCTTGCGCGACGACCTTGCGCACGACATAGGGCAGGATCCCACCCTCCTTCAAGTACAGAATTTCCTGTTGCGAATCCAATTGCAGAATCAACGACACCAACGTCTGGCTTCCGTCAGCACGAAGGATCGTCAGGCTTACCGCGTTTGCCCCCACCTGCAATGTCTCCAGTCCGCTGAAGTCCAGCGATTCATTGCCCGTCAGTTGCAGGCTTTGGGCGTCACCCCCAGCAGCAAATGTAATGGGCAGGATGCCCATGCCGATCAGGTTGCTTCGGTGGATGCGCTCAAAACTTTGCGCGATAACCGCCTTTACACCGAGGGTGGCTTGCGCCTTGGCGGCCCAGTCACGACTGGAGCCCGCCCCGTAGTTGAAACCGGCGAAAATCACCAGCGGGACGTCCTTGGCGACATAGCTCAGTGCCGCGTCGTATACGCGCTGAATCGAGCCGTCGTAAGCCGTGGCAAAGCCGCCCTCTCCCGGCTGTTGATCAAGCAGCTGATTCTTGACCGCCCGATTGACGAACGCGCCACGCATCATCACTTCGTGATTGCTGCGGCGGGTCGAGTATTGATTGAGATCTTTCGGATTTTCGCCGCGCGCGGTTAACCATTGTCCAGCCTGGCTTTCGAGTGGAATCGCGCTAGCCGGTGAGATGTGGTCAGTAGTGACGTTATCGCCCAGCTCCATCAATGCACGCGCGCCGTGAATCGACAATTCAGTGGGGGCCTGGAGTTTGACGTTTTGCAGATAGATTGGCCGACGTAGGTAGGTGGAATTCGCAGCCCAAGGAAACTGCACACTGCCACTGGCCGACAGTGCCTGCCAGTGGTGAGTGCCGTCCCACAGCATCGCGTTGCGCTTGCGGAAAAGGTCCGGGCGAACGGTCTGGCTGACCAGTGCCTGAATCTGCTCTTCGCTTGGCATCAGCTCATGCAGATACACGTCGTTGCCTGCCGCGTCTTGCCCCAACGGTTCAGTCTGGATGTCCATGCTGATGGTGCCCGCCAACGCGTAGGCGACGACCAGTGCAGGCGAGGCCAGGTAGCCGACCTGCACCCGAGGATTGACGCGCCCTTCGAAGTTGCGATTTCCGGACAGCACGACCACGGTTTTGAGGCCCTGATCCGAGAAGCGCTCCATATGTTCTTCGAGGCTGCCGGAGTTACCGATACAGGTCATGCAGCCGAACCCAGCTAGGTCAAACCCCAAAGCCGAGAAGTCGCTCAGCAGGTCGGCTTGTTCCAGGTAGTCCGCCACCACACGCGAACCTGGGGAGAGCGAAGTCTTGACCCAAGGCTTGCTGCGCAAACCGCGACGCTGGGCGTTACGTGCCAGCAATCCGGCTTGGATCATCTGGCTTGGATTCGCGGTGTTGGTGCAACTGGTGATCGCCGCTAATGAGATTGCGCCATGGCTCAACGCCTGACCAAAAGTAGGCTCGAAGTATTCGGCTTCACTATCCGAGGAGCGAGCAATGACGCCGTCCCGTTCACCCAGAATATCCTGGCGAAAGGATGGTGCGGCGTCCGCCAGTTTGCGCCACTGGTGCGGCTGATGGGGCCCTGCAACACTTGGCTCGATTGCCGCAAGGTCCAGCTCGATCAGATCATCAAAATGCGGCTCGGGCAATGAGTCGTGGCGCCACAGCCCTTGCGCTTCAAGGTACGTTTCAATGCGCGCAATGGTGTCGTCGCTACGCCCGGTCAGATGCATGTATTCCATCGTGCTGTCGTCGAACGGGAAGAACACCACCGTGGCGCCATACTCAGGGGCCATGTTCGACAGCGTCCCCCGTGCCGCCCAACTGAGCTTCGACAGACCGGGTCCACAGAACTCAACGAACTTACCCACCACGCCTTTCTCACGCAGCATCTGAGTGATGCGCAATGCCAGATCGGTAGCTGTCACACCGGGCCGCAGTTCGTTACTCAACCAAATGCCGACGACCTCAGGAAAGCTGATCGGCACCGGCTCGCCCAGCATGGCAGCCTGCCCCTCCAGCCCACCCACGCCCCAGCCCAGCACGCCGATGGCGTTGATCATGGGCGTGTGGCTGTCAGTCGCAACGATATCGTCAGGATGCAGCAGCGGCTGGCCGTCGGCCGTCTGGCTCTCCCAAACGACGGTGGCCAGTGATTCCATGTTGACCTGGTGGATGATCCCGGTGCCCGGCGGCACCACCTTGAAATTGGTCAGGCTCTTTTGTGCCCACTTGATGAACTCATAACGTTCGGAGTTCCGGCGGTAATCGATGTCGAGGTTCTTCTCGACGGCATCCGCCTCTGCGTAGCGCTCGACAATCACCGAGTGATCGATGACCAGCACCGCAGGAATCATCGGGTTCATGGTTTCCGGTGCGCCACCCATTTCAGCAACCATGTCACGCATGCCGGCAAAGTCAGCCAACGCCGGCAGACACGTTGTATCGTGAAACATCAGCCTATTGGGATAAAAAGGCACTTCGCAAGCGGGGGCACCCTCGCGTATACACGCGATGAAATTGTCCAGAGCCGTAGGTGAGCAACGAGCCACATTCTCCAGCAGGATACGGATCGAATAGGGCAAACCGAGTAGTTCGTCCGGGGTCAGTATCTTGTACAGATCGACGTAGGCGTAACGGGTGTCGCCCACTTGCAAGTGACTTTGATGGCGTGCATCGATGGTTGAAATCATGGGCTTATCATTCACCGGTTGAGTGCATGAGCAAACGACTCTATGCGGTCGTTCAGTTGGACCCAGCGTAACCAAAGGCAGGCCCGAGTAAAATTGAGCGTTGAGCAAGCCATCGTTCGTCCACGGAGAACGCAGCCTTGGCGAGCCTGAAATTGTCAGGGCCTGCACACTTCCCTACCCTCAGGGCCGACGACATTTTCCCTTGGAGAACCTGTATGCCCGCCCCTACCGCAGAAGTCCTCAACGATCTTGCCCCAACAGGCGTACTCAGAGCCGCCATCAACTTCGGTAACCCTGTTCTTGCACAGCGCAATACCGAAACAGGACAGCCTCAAGGGGTGTCCGTCAGCCTCGCCGTGGAATTGGGTAAGCATCTGGGCGTCCCTGTTGAATTCATCACCTTTGACGCTGCCGGCAAGGTGTTCGAGGCATTGGCGAACAAGCAATGGAATATTGCTTTCCTGGCCATCGAACCCGTGCGTGAAGCCCAAGTCGCTTTTAGCGAACCGTACGTGATCATCGAAGGCACTTATCTGGTCAAGAACAGTTCCAGGTTCTTCACAATGGAAGATCTGGATCAACCAGGTGTGCGGATCGCCGTCGGTCAGGGCGCTGCTTACGACTTGTACCTGAGCCGAACTCAGCAGCACGCGACCCTCGTCCGTGCGCCGACATCGGCCGCCGCGGTAGACCTATTTCTCGACGAAGACTTGGATGCAGCTGCGGGCGTGCGTCAGCCACTGCTCAAAGTTGCCGAGGCCAACAACGAACTGCGCGTGCTGGACGGTTACTTCACCTCGATTCGCCAGGCGATGGGTGTTCCCGTGGAATGCGTCGCTGGCGCGGCTTACGTCAGGGCGTTCCTGGAAGTACAGAAAGCCAGCGGTTTCGTCCTCAAAGCTCTCGTCGACAGCGGTCAGAGCGACGTCACTGTCGCCCCCAAGCAGGGCAATTAATACATCGCCCACGGTGGGTTGAAACGCACTTGCCCGCTCAGCGGCGAAGGCGTTTCAGCCAGACTTTGTGTACTGGTTCGGCACATAGCATCACCACCACCAAGCGCATGATTTGCATCGCCGTGACAATACCGACACCTAGGTTTAGGGCTTCGGCCGTCAGATACATCTCTGTACTACTGCCTGGCATCATGCCCAATGCTAGGGTCAATACCGGAAAGCCCAGTAAGTATCCGATTCCAAGTGCCAGAACCAGGGTGCAGAAAATCATGATCAAGTTGAACAACGAAACCTTGAGCAGGAAAGTCGGCGAGGCTCTGAAGAACTGGCGATCAAAGTAACCACCGAGTGCGCAACCGATCATGAGCTGCCCGTAATGACTGAGTTCCACGGGCAGGGCCGTTTGAAGATTAAAACTGGCCGTGAACAGAGCACACAAAGCCATCGGTCCGAACATCCAGGGATTCGGTAACTTGTACCGCTTCCAGATCATTGCTGTTAGCGCTCCGCCGATCAGCAGCGGTAGCAACCAATACCAATCACTCGGCAAGCGAGCATGGACCACTGCCGGCGAAATTTTCGCGGTGAAAAACATCGCAGGCGGGACGCAGAGAACAATCACGACCAAGCGTACGCTGTGCGCCGCAGCGATCTGACTGACGTCGGCCTTATGCCTGATTCCCGATTGAATCATTTCTGCAAAATTGGCGGGCATGAAAGCGAAGAATGCAGTCGTCAGATCCATTCCACGACGCCGCATAAACTCTACGCCGAGCAGTGCAAGGAACAGGGTGAGAAACGCCGCGAACAGCATCATCGCGAAATGCCCCAGGATTTGTTCCAGCACCACAGGCGTGAAGTGCAAACCGATGGACGTCGCGATCATCCATTGTCCGGTCAGACGGCCATTGGGAATCTCTCCCACGCGCCAGCCCAGGCAACGCACCAGGATCACCGCCAACATCGATCCAATAATCCATGGCAAAGGCCAATTCAAGTAACTGGCGATCAGAGCCCCGGCAATGCCAACGAGCGGTGTCGCCCACCACAATCCCATTGAGGTGAAAAACGCCTTCATGTCCTCGGACCACCGAAGACCATGCACACAGGGCTCCCCGTCTTGATCAGGTTACCCGTCGGGGTCAAGCCTCCGGTTGCTGGGTCAACACTGAAAACCACAATCGTATCGCTGTCCTCATTGGCGACGTACATGAACTGTCCGTCGGGTGAGAGCGCAAAAAATCGCGGCGTGCGGCCTTTCGTTGGCGTCGCCGACACGAACGTCAGCCAACCCGTTTGCGGGTCGATGCTGAAGATCGCGATGCTGTCATTGCCTCTATTGGAGGCATACAAGAATCGCCCAGCTCCATCGACTTCGATCTCGGCGGCGGTGCTGTCGCCGGTAAAAGAATCAGGCAACGCAGAGATCACCTGCTGCGGCAGAAGCTCTCCGCTTTCGCTGTTAAAGCGGTAGGTGCCAACGGTGGAATCCAGTTCATTGACCGAGTAGACCACTGGCAATCCCGGATGAAACGCAACATGCCGTGGCCCTGCCCCTTTGCGAGTGGCCACAAACGGGCAAGCTGCCGGCAGCAGCTTGCCCAGTTGCGAATCGAAACGATAAGTGAAGATCCGGTCGAGCCCTTTGTCCGGCACGACCACTAGCTTTCCACTGGGATCGAATGGATTGAAATGAGGCTTCGAGCCTTTCTGCTCCACTCGATGGGGGCCGATTGGCCCCTCGGTCAACACTTGATCACAGAGTTCGCCCAGCTCACCCGAAGCGAGTATTGGCAGCACAACCACTGAACCGCTGTAATGATTGCTCACCACTAGGAAACCACCGTCCGGTGAAATCGCCAGATGAGCAGGATTGTGACCATGGGTGTTCTGGCTATTGAGATAGGTCAGCGTGCCGTCGGCGCTGATGCTAAATGCACTGGCTTGATCTGTATCGCCATGGACGCAATACAGGAAATTCTGTTGTTTGCTGATGGCCAGGAAAGACGGATTCACCAAGCCATCGACGAGTTGCACGTGAGACAGCTGCCCCGTTTGCGAGTCGACGCTGTAGACGTTGATCCCATTACCGCGAGCATTTCTTTCACGAGTGGTACGACAGCCGACGTAAATAAACATGTACTCATCTCAAGAGTGAACAGGTGATTGAACAGCGCCTGTTACGCGGTCAAGTGTGCGACGAACGCACGGGCAGTAGGTGGTAGAGCCTCAAATCGTCGAGCAACGATCTGCAACTGACGCTTGGCCCAGGACTCAGCCAGAGTCACAGCTTGTAGTTGAAAGGGACGCAGATAAGGGCGCAACACATCGCGAGGCAAAATGCAGATACCCAGATTGGTCGAGACCATCCGGCACATGCATTCAAAACTGGAAACACGAACCCGCTGCCTGACTGGCTTTCCTAATAATTGGGCTTGTTCAGTCAGTAGCAGGTGCACCGAGCTTTCCACATGAGGACCAATGAATTCGTAGAGCAACGCCTGCTCAAAACTGGCTTGCGCCTGCCCCGCCAAGGGATGGTGATCTGGGACAGCAATCACCAACTCGTCCACGCGATAGGCCAGTGTTTCCAACCCAAGGGACGGCGTCTGTTCCGCGATGATGCCGACATCCGCACGCCCATCCGAGACGGCTCGTACGATTGCGGCACCGACGCGCTCCTCGATGTCGAACTTGATATCGGGGTACGTTTCCAGGAACGTCCCGATGTCCAGGCTCAGCTGTTGCGCTAACGCGGATGTAATGGCGTGCAAACGAACATGGCCTTTGATCCCAGCGCCATATTCACTCAGCTCCTGATCCATCTTCTGGAGGGTTTCATTCACCTGCAACGCGTAGTGACGAAGCGACTGCCCTGCCGGAGTCAGCTCCATTCCGCGGGGGTAGCGAACAAACAGAGGTGAGCCGACTTTCTCCTCAAGCTCGCTGATCCGTTTACTGACCGCGGACGTCGCCAAGTGGCAGAGTTGCGAAGCCTTTGTCAGGTTCCGCTGCTCCGCCACTGCCATAAAGATTTCCAGGCTGAGCAGATCATGGCGCATTGGCCAATGCCTTCTCGAAGAAGTCTACTGTTCCGAAATTGCCGGACTTAAGTGCCAAGGCAACTGGGTCGTCCCGCAAGCCAAGCGTCCAAGGCACACCGGGATCAATTGTCGCGCCGATTCTCAGCGCCTTGACCTTAAGTGCCTTGACCACTGCACCCGACGTTTCGCCACCGGCCACCACGAGTTTACGAACGCCCATTTCATATAGGCCAACAGCTACGGCGGATAGCGCGTCTTCAACGATCTGCCCTGCGGCTTCAACACCGAGCTTCTGCTGTGCAAGCTTTACCGTCTCTGGCTGCGCACTGCCGTAAATCAGAATCGGCCCTTGCTGAATCAAGTCTTTCGCCCAGGCGAGTGCTTCGGCTACCTGATCATGACCATTCGCCAGGAGCAGCGGGTCAAGGGAGAAACTCGGACGACTCTTTTGCCAGTGCTCTACCTGGCTATTGGTCGCCACTGAACAACTTCCGGAAACCACCGCGCACAAGCCTTCAATGGCGGGTAGTACCGAAGCGGTCTCGGACTTGCCCAGCAAACCTGCACGGCGGAAGTTTTCAGGGAGACCCAGCGCAACTCCAGATCCGCCGGTAACGAGTTTATGGTCCGCAACAGCCTGACCGATTGCGTGTAGATCCTCATCATCTATCGCATCGACAATGACGTAACCGCGGCCCTGAGCCTCAAGGTTACTGAAGGCAGTTGAAATGGCTTGCGCACCCTTGCTTACGACCGAATGCGCAACGAGCCCGACTGGCTTGAGCGTCTGCTGTTGTAGCACTCGAACCAGATTGGAATCAGTCATTGGCGTCAACGGATGATTGCGCATTCCGGATTCGCTCAACAACACATCACCGACAAACAAATGACCGTTAAAAATCGTGCGTTTGTTCTCCGGGAATGCAGGGCAAGCCACAGCGAACGAGACATTCAAAGCATCAGCGAGTGCGTCGGCGACAGGCCCGATGTTCCCGCGAGAAGTCGAATCGAACGTCGAGCAATACTTGAAAAAAAACTGTTGACAACCCGCAGCGCGCAACCACTCCAACGCTTCAAGCGATTGAGTAACGGCCTCTTCGGGACTGACAGTGCGGCTTTTCAGGGCAATAACGACAGCATCAATATCTTCTGGCAAGGGCCCTTCAGGCACACCGATCACTTGCAGCGTTCGCATCCCGCCACGTACCAAAGTACTGGCCAAATCAGTACCGCCGGTGAAGTCGTCAGCGATGCAACCGAGTAGTAATTGACTCACTGTTCTCTCCTCGCGCCCCTCCCTTGGTTACCCCAAGGATGAAAGGCATTCTCTTGTTATTGATCCAGCAATACTCCAAACAACGGGCGGCATGACATTCATGCCGCCCGTGTCGATCAGCCCAGGATGACCTTGGCGACGGCCTCACCAAAAGCTTTGGTACCGCTAGAACCGCCCAGATCCGGGGTGCGTTGCTTAGGATCTTTCAGAACAACATCCACGGCCTTGTCCATTTCCAGACCGGCTTTGATGAATGCTTCATTGTTGTGGTGCTCGCCCATCCATTGCAGCAACATGCCGACGGAGAGAATCATGGAGACCGGGTTGGCCTTGTCCTGACCTGCGATATCCGGCGCGGAGCCATGCTGTGCTTGGGCGCAGCAGTGAATATCGCTGGCCATCATGGAGCCGGCGAGACCCAGGCTACCCGACAGTTCACTGGCGAGGTCGCTGATGATGTCGCCGTAGAAGTTCGTAGCGACCAGCACGTCGAAACGCTCAGGGCTGCGCACCAGGTGAGCAGTCGACGCATCGACCAGCAGATCGTCCAGAGCCACTTCTGGGAAGTCCTTCGCCACATCACGGACGCACTCCAGGAACAGGCCATCGGTCATATGGAAGCTGTTGGCTTTGTGAATGGCAGTGACCTTCTTGCCACGCTTCATAGCCAACTCGAACGCACGGCGGGCAATACGCTCACTGCAATGACGAGTGATTTTACGCGTGGATAAAGCCATATCAGGGGTCGGCATCACTTCGCCCCAGCCGCGGCTCATGTTGCGGTCCGGATAAAAGCCTTCAGTCGCTTCGCGCATGATGACCAGATCCATCGTCTTGCCTTCCTTCATGTTCGAAGTCAGGAACGGACGAGTACGGGCAGGACGTACGTTGGCATAGAGATCCAGGCCAATACGGAAACCGGCGGAAACGTTACGACCGCCCTTTTCAGGCACTGGATAGTCGGCGTGCGATTGGGTGCCGAGAATGATGCCGTCGTAGCCCTTGGCCTTTTCCAGCACTTCATCACGCAAGGTGGTGCCGTATTTATCCAGGCTCGTGAAACCTACATCCTCGTAATCGAAGCTCAGGTCCAGATCGAATTTTTTGTTGGCTGCTTGCAGGACCGACATCGAAGATTCAACGATTTCCGGACCGATACCATCACCAGGAAGAACCAAAATACGCATCGCACACCCCTTGCTTATTGTTTGAGCTGAATTTTTTGAAGCAGGTCTGTCTGAAAACCGCTCCATTTATGTACATCGTAAATACAAAGTACAATATTGGCGAGGCGAAATCCTTAACCATTTGCTCCCGTTCGTCCTGACATTTCCTGGAGCAGTGTCGTTATCGCCTTCGACAGATTGCATTTTATTGCATGAATATTCAGTTTGTGCAATCTTTTCGCTCAACGGTCATCCATCAATCGAGCCAGGAGACTCACTCCATGACAGTTAAAACATCTGATTTGTGCGACCAGTACCCGGACACCGTTCGGGTTCTGGCCCCAGTGTTCAGGGACTTTGGCGGGAAAAATGATTTCGAGGGCCGTGCTTTCACCCTCAAATGCTTTGAGGACAATTCAAGGATCAAAGAAATAAGCAGTTTGCCGGGTCAAGGCAGAGTGTTGGTCGTGGATGGTGGGGGTAGTGATCGGTACGCACTGTTTGGCGATGTGATCGCTGAGGACTTGGTGAGGAACGGCTGGGCCGGCGTACTGATCTACGGTTATATCCGCGACAAGGCGGCTCTGCGCGACATGCCGATTGCCATTAAGGCACTTGGCACATCACCGCGAAAGACCGTCAAACGCAACGAGGGGAAGATTGGTATAGCGGTGGAATTCGCCGGGCACACCATCTCAGATGGCGACCAGCTATACGGTGATGACGATGGGGTGGTGCTGCTGAACGAGCCGCGGCTTAGCTGACCACCGAGATCTCAAGGCTGCGCTGGTATTCCAGCTCATCCTTGGCCTCTTTGTCGGTTTTCTGCCGCCCGACGACATCGAGATGATTACGCAGGAACTCCGCAGCAGCTTCTCGCTGCCCACTTTCGATGAGATCTAGAAGATGGATGTGCTCTTTACATTGGTTGATCAAGCGAGGCCGGTCCACGTTGGCCTTGTAGGCCATGAATCGACGCAACTGGTTTTGCCGGCGGATAGCTTCGAGAAAAAAAGCGTTGCCCGAACAACGGACCACCAGTTCGTGAAGCTGTGCACCTATCTGAAACAGCT
Source organism: Pseudomonas sp. GM55 (assembly GCF_000282395.1). Taxonomy (NCBI): domain Bacteria; kingdom Pseudomonadati; phylum Pseudomonadota; class Gammaproteobacteria; order Pseudomonadales; family Pseudomonadaceae; genus Pseudomonas; species Pseudomonas sp. GM55. The sequence goes on from NZ_AKJJ01000035.1 coordinate 78,752, forward strand.
GAGATCGCGACAGGTTAAAAATGTCTCCATCCAGCATTTTTTGCTGGGTCTCACGAGCTTTGGCAAACGCGGCCTTATCCACCTCGTAGCCAGGTTCGAGCACGGCAGCCGGTTCAATAGCCATACGGAAACGGTAGCTCTGAATATGGGCCTTGGAGTCATGCAGAAAACTGTTGATCTCCCACCCCTGCCCAGGCTTGCGCTCAATCATCGCCTCATTGGCCAACCGGTTCAGGACCTTCATGAGTTGCCCTCTGGGCACCTCATATTTGCGCATCAACTCGGCTTCAAAAAAAGTCGTTGGGATGTCGCCGCGAAGAACGTCGTCGACAACACGCAGATAGAAATCTTCAAAAGGGTCGACTTCCAAGGGGAGCTTACGACTGTCGATTCCTCGCGCGTCAGCCGTCAGGAAATAGCCCCGATTCGGTTCCTTGGTCGCGAGGCCCAACTCAGCCAACAAAGCGAAACCACGTCGAATCGGCGAACGGGAGACCCCCAACTCTTTGGCAAAAGACTCCTCGCGCAGCGGATCACCGGCACGCATCGACCTGGCTCTCGCCATATCGATGATCTTGGGAGCCAACTGCTCCGCAAGGTCTTTTTTTATCTTGGGCTTCATTTTGGATTGTTCGCCCGCCAATGGTTGTGGAGGAGTCAATTCTGCTGAATTCATGGAAACCGGTTATCAGAGGAGGATGGATTCGATGCAAAGGTCTGGGGTGGAGCCTTGACACCAAAATCCGGGACTTGAAAGAAAAATAACACACCTGATGCGCATCAACACGCCACCGAAATGCCAAGGCTACACCGTCCATCAACTTGATCTACTACAAACCAGGAATACGTCATGACCGCACCACGTATCTATTTGATTCATGCAACGCCGGTGGCAATCGCCCCCATCACTGAAGCTTTCACTCGGCTCTGGCCCGAGGCCAAGCTCGCAAATCTGTTGGAAGACTCGCTTTCCAGCGACCTGGCGGAAGCCGGTGAACTCACTCCAGCATTGAATGAACGCTTTTTGAAACTGGCTACCTATGCGGCGGAGTCAGGGGCTGATGCGATCTTGTTTACGTGCTCAGCTTTTGGTGACGCCATTGATCTGTGCAAGCGGTCGCTGAGCATCCCAGTGCTCAAACCGAACGAAGCCATGATCGAGGAGGCCATTCAACGCACCCAAAGGATCACTATCCTTGCGACCTTCAAACCAGCCATTACATCGATGACTGAGGAGTTTGAAAGCTATGCGCGGCAACTCGGCGTAGAGATTGAACTCGATACACGGGTCTGCCCTGAAGCGTTTGACGAACTGCGCAGGGGAAATACAGATCGTCATGACGCTTTGATTGTTGATTCGGCTCGCGCGCCTACGAGCAGCGAACTGCTGTGTTTCGCGCAGTTTTCCATGACCAGCGCAGCGCAATTGGCAAGCCAAGCGAGCGGCCTTTCAGTGCTGACCACGCCAGATAGCGCAGTGTTGAAACTTCGTAACCTTTTGAACGCTTGATGCAGGTCGAAAAACCTCGGAGTAAGGCATGACCAGATTAAACGCACACATTGGATTCCAATTTACGGAATTGCCATTTCTAGAGCGGTTTGCTGCGGCCGCGAAATCAGGATTTCGAGCGGTCGAGTTCCCCTCGCCCTATGAATACGAAGCGACGCACATTGCGGAGCTTCTCAATGAGCATCAGCTGCAGATGGTGCAATTTGCCGCGCCATCAGGCGCAACAAAAGGCACCACTGGCATTTGTCGCTCAAAGCAGGATTTCCTGGCAGAAGTGAACCAAGCCGTTCAATACGCAAAGGTGCTCGACTGTAAAATGGTGCACCTGATGTCTGGTGTGTCGCTTGCTGAGCTTGGGGTGATTGCCGACAGCGGTATTTATCGACGTAACCTGAAGTACGCGGCCGAGTTCTTGTCTGGCGAAGGTATTGAACCCTTGATTGAAGTGATCAGCTCAACTGAGGTTCCGGGCTACCTGATGAGCCGCTTCGACTTTGCAGAGGAAATGCTGGAGGCCCTTCCCAACCTCGGCCTGATCTTGGACACCTACCATACGGAGCTTCTGGGCGAGGATTGTCTGCGAAAGCTAAATCAATGGTGGCCGCGCGTTTGTCATGTCCAAGTGGCCGACTTCCCGGGCCGGAATGAACCTGGTACTGGCAATGTCGATTTTCCAAAACTGCTCTCCATGCTTGAAGACCATGCCTATCAAGGCTGGGTGGGATGCGAGTATCGCCCTCGCGCCTCCACGTTCGACGGGCTCGAAGACCTATGGAGGATCATGAAACCCAACCCGCATGAACATGACCGTTGGTAAGAAATCGTTTCTTTTTGAAGAAATTGTACTGCGTTACCTTGCAAAACAATTTCGAGTGGAGTTTATTAGGGCCAGTAGCCCTTGAAGGTTGCACGCAATACTCCCCACAAAAAACACAAAAGGAGTTTACGCATGACCAAGAAGATCGCCTTTGTTACTGCTGGCATGGGAAACCTGGGCACAGCAGTTTGCCAGCGACTCGCCCGAGACGGATTTACCGTTGTCGCAGGATGCGGTCCCGATTCCCCATTGAAAGACACTTGGCTAGCTCAGCAAAAGGAGCTTGGCTTTAACTTCATCGCCTCTGAAGGAAGCGTTGCTGATTGGGACTCTTGCCGCCAAGCCTTTGAGCAGATCAAGAAAAATGTCGGGCCAGTCGATGTCCTGATCAACAACGCCGGCACCGCTCGCAACGTTGTCTTTCAGGAAATGCAGCCCAACGACTGGACAACCGTCATCGACACCAACCTCAACTCTCTGTTCAACGTAACCAAACAGGTTATCGATGGCATGACTGAAAGAGGCTGGGGACGGGTGATCAACATCTCTTCCGTCAACGCCCAGTTGGGCCAAGTGGGTCAGGTCAACTACTCCACCGCCAAGTCTGCAATCCGGGGTTTCACCCGTGCGCTGGCACGAGAAGTGGGATCCCGTGGCGTCACGGTGAATACCGTATCCCCTGGTTACATTGCCACCCCCAAACTCAAGTCCGTTACTACCGCCGACGTCATGGACCGCATCATCCAGGACATTCCGACTCGGCGCCTTGGAACGCCTGAGGAAATCGCCGCCGTATGTGCCTGGCTTGCCTCCGATGAGGCTGGGTATGCGAACGGTGCTGACTTCTCGCTAAATGGTGGTCTTCACATGAGTTGATACTCGTGTGAGACTCAGCGGCAACCCGCTGGATCAGACCAAAAATGCAGCGGGAACCTTGATGCGCTTTTTGCGCAGATCCCATAAAAACAATTGTACTTTACGTCAAGGTGATACAAATGCTCTCAATACTCGGCTACGGCATGATCGTGACCTTCATGGCACTGATCATGACCAAGCGGTTGTCACCGTTGGTAGCGATGACAATAGTCCCTATCGTATTCGCTCTGCTGGCGGGTTTTGGCCCGGACATGGGCGGCATGATGATCGAGGGTCTGAAAAAGGTAGCTCCAACCGCGGTCATGGTGATGTTCGCGATCCTTTACTTCGGCGTGATGTTCGATACTGGTCTGTTCGATCCGATCATTCGCAAATTCATCAAGCTGATCAACGGCGACCCGATGAAGGCCGTCGTGTTTGCAACACTTCTGGCAGGGATGGTATCGCTGGACGGCGACGGTTCCACTACGTACATGATTACCGTCACCGCAATGCTGCCGCTGTTCAAGCGTCTGCGACTCGAACCACTGTCGCTTACCTGCGTCGTTATTCTTGCGGCAAGTGTCACCAATCTATTGCCGTGGGGCGGACCCTTGGCACGTGCAGCAGCGTCCTTGCAAGTCGACACTGCCGAACTGTTTATCCCGCTTATCCCAGTTATGGTGGTCGGCTTCCTAGGTGTTCTTGCACTGGCTTACTTCATCGGTATTCGCGAGCGTCAACGCTTGGGCACGCTGCGTTTATCCGTGGGTGCCGCCGCTACCGTTTTTGATGATGAGGCTGACGAAGGTCTGCCATCCATGTCAGACGAAAATGCCGAACTGCGTCGTCCAAAACTGTTCTGGTTAAACGCAGGTTTGACGATCGCCTTGATGGCCGGCCTGGTGGTGGAAATACTGCCACTTTCCATTTTGTTCATGGTCGCGTTCTCCATCGCCTTGGTGATCAACTACCCGCACGTGAACGATCAGCGTCGCCGCATTTCCGCGCACGCTCCAACGGCTTTGAACCAGATCGCGATCTTCCTGGCAGCCGGCATCCTGGCAGGTATTCTGTCCGGTACGGGCATGGTCAATGCGATGTCAGCGAGCTTCCTGGCAATGTTGCCAGCGACTTGGGGCCCGTACATGGCGCCGATCACCGCGTTGGCGAGTATTCCGGGCACCTTCTTCATGTCCAATGACGCCTTCTACTATGGCGTGCTTCCAGTGCTTGCCAAGGCTGCCGAAGTCTATGGCATTACCCACGCTGAAATTGGGCGTGCCTCTCTGGTAGGTCAACCTGTTCACCTTCTGAGTCCTCTTGTGGCCTCGACCTACCTGCTCTGTGGCTTGGCAGGTGTGGAGTTCAGCGACCACCAGAAATACACAATGAAATGGGCATTCGCGCTGAGCTTCCTGATCTTGCTCGCCTGCCTGCTGCTGGGATTGTTCCCTCTGGCAGCTGGTGTCTAAGGGAAAACCGAGAGCAAATAGCATCACCGCATCGAAACAATGAAAAATCCTGGAAACAGAAATGTTTTCGGGATTTTTTGTGTTCGCTCAATCAAGGATCACTTTGGAGCCCGAATGCCTAGTGAAAAGGACATGGCCGCCGAAAGCGGCGCACCGATGATCCCTGAACAGCGCCGTGAGTTGATGCTGCGCCAGTTGCGCAAACATCAGGTGCTGAGCGTTCATCAATTGATGGAAATGTTCGACTGTTCGCACATGACCATCCGCCGCGACATCGCGTTGCTCGAGCAGGAAGGTCGTGCCTACTCGGTAACGGGTGGGGTGCGAATCGCCAGTCAGCTGCACAGTGAGCCCAGCCATCAGCTCAAGGCGGTGGTGGAGTTGCCGCAGAAACAGGCCATGGCCAAACTCGCCGCCCGGCTACTGCATGCTGATATGGCGATTTACCTGGATGCGGGAACCAGCACCCTGGAAATTGTTCCCTACATCAAGGCGCTGTCCGGCATGACCGTGGTGACCAACGATTTCGGGATTGTCCAGGCCCTGATCGAAGCCCCCCATGTCACGGTGATTCATACCGGCGGGCAGCTGGATCACCCCAATCAATCGTGCGTAGGCAGCCTGGCGGTTGCCACATTGCGTCAGGTCGTCACCGATATCGCGTTCATATCGACCAGCTCATGGGATTTGCGTCGCGGTCTCACCACGCCTTCGGCGCTGACGGTAGACGTCAAACGAGCCGCGATGCAATCGGCCGCGCAAGTGGTGCTGGTGGCCAGCAGTTTGAAATACGGCACCTTCAGTATGTACAGGATCGCAGAGGTCGAGCACTTCGACATCATCCTCAGTGATGATAACTTGCCCCCTGCCGCGGCCGATGGCATCCGAAAACAGGGTGTAGAACTGTTACTTCCGTCGAACGATACCTTGGCCTGAAACGACGAACTTCCGCATTCGGAAATGAGAAAGGGGACGTATTTGATTCCCGGAAATATAAATCCGGGGATGCCCTCTCAATGCGCCTCGAAATTAGCAGGGAGGCCATGGCTTGATAGCGGCATACCTAGTTAGGCACGGTTTGCCGTTGAGTCTATGTGCAATAACGCTAGCCTGACGCTGGATAACCTGAAACAGGTGAGAGTATATGAACGACTGCTTTTGGCTGTGGATTGAACCGGTCGTGATGGGCACCTACCAGTCTTCAGTTGAGGAGCAAAAAACGGGGCCGAATGTACCTATCCCCACTTTTTTCGCTTGCTCTTCAATACGCCCAGCCTGCAGCACATCGTGCTTAGTAGGAAAGTGGCGTAAAAGGAAATAAGCGTTTTGTCTAACGCGTTCGGGCACTTCTGTGTCGCGAGCAAGTTCCGTCAGGAAAGCATGAGTTTGTGCGACGGACCTGCTCCGTTCAAATGGCATCGTCATTTAAGCCTCCACGCGTTGAGGTTGTCAGTCCAATACAAGGCGACCAGATTCGGTCACCTATAGTCGCTCTATAATCGCTCTATAATTCCCTATAAACCTGCGTCGTAAGCGTCCGCCTGTAGCGGTCTAATGGGCAGATCAGAAACGCGTGTTCGAAACGCAGCTTCAAAGCTCAAGCTTCCTGGTCTTACCCGTCTCTATCCTTTCGAGCAGCATCGACAGTACTTCGGCGGCAGCCCCCATCAGCATGAACTCCTTCGGTTCACCCATTGCAACGTCGACCTTGTTCACATGAATGACCGACGCGCCAGACGCCAACGCAAGATCGGGAAGGCCTGCGGCAGGCATGACGATCCCGGAGGTGCCGACTGAGACCAGCAGATCGCACTCCTTCACCAGCTGCACCGCAGTTTTCCAGGCCTGGGGTGGTAAATCCTCTCCGTACCAGACCACCGCAGGACGCATTTTGCCGTTACAACGCTGACACCTAGGAGGGTCGATCAGAGCACCTTCCTCCGGCACTGCTGATTGATCGGGTGACACAACCGCAGGCCGATGACAGGCGAAGCACTTGGGCATTGCCAAACTGCCATGCAGATGCACCACATTCAACGAGCCGGCTCGCTCATGGAGGTCGTCAATATTCTGGGTGACAACAGACACCTGGCACTGGGAGTTAGCTAGGCGCGGTATTGCACGATGTGCGGCATTGGGCTCTGCTTGAGCAACGCGGAGCCGCCGCCACAGATACCATCCCCACACCAATGCGGGGTTCTCCCGAAAGGCCTTGGCCGTCTCTAAATCCCTTGGATCGTATCCTGCCCAGATTCCAGACAGCTTTTCGCGGTACGTGGGAATGCCGCTATCGGCGGAGATGCCAGCGCCGGTGAAAAAGACCACCTTGCTGGCCTTCTGCAGTGCGTCTACAGCTTGCTCTATGACCGACATGCTACCCCTCCCAGCCTCAGTTGCTTTCCACAAGCAGCAACTGCCAGCTAATGCCATCGAAGCCGCCACGCCCTGCTACGCTTTTCCCTTCACGGAGGAAACACCATGCCCACCTCAGACCTGCTGCCTTCCCTGTTGCCCAAGCTCAATGAAAACCAACTGGCCCTGGAAGCGGCCATCCTAGAACTTTCAAACTGGGTAGAGCAGCGTGGTGTGGTTGAAGTCGCGGATAACGTACGCGGCGCCCTGGTGGCGATCGACCGAAATGAAGAATTCATCAAGATGATCCTCGCGGTAATGATGACGCCCGAGTGAAGATCGAAAGCGAGCTGTACCCCACGAAACGCCACAACGGGGGAGTGATTTACCCCCTTCATCACAGCCGCAGACGAGCCGTTATCGTCTGTCGATCCGCTTTTGTCACTGTCAGGACTGCTGACTTACGGTTTTCGACGACGAGTGTCGCCAGGCGGGAGATCCGTGCCTACTCCCGCCAGCGGGCCGGGTGGCTCCTGGCTTTCATCGCGATGGCGCAGGTTATTGATCAGCCGCTCATCGAGTGCGCCAAATCCCAAAGTCGTTTCTTCCGCCTCTGGCTCAAGGTCCTCGGCGTCTGGGGCCAAGTAGCCAGGGCTGAGCAAATAATGCGAAAGCAGTTTGTGCTGGGGATATCGATTCTCAAAAAGCGGTAACAACCCATTGAAAATTTCTTCCCCGGCCGGCGTTCCGGCCACCCGCCGAATTACAAACTCGGCGATGGCCAGGCGTACCTCGATCTCACTCGCGTTGAGCGGAAGCTCCTCTGCGACTTCTTCAAACCATTGGTAACTACCGAATCTCAGAGGCTGATCAGACATCTTCGGACACCCGTCGCGAATGGAACGCCGTGATGAGCAAGACCGTACACCCACGTCCGGCCAATCGTTATCAGGTGGCCGTCATTCGATCAATGCAGCAGCGAAGTCCAACATACTGCAAGCAGGAGACCAATGAAACCACCGGAATCCTGTGTACGCTCGCGGGAGGGCCGCGGCCGTACATACGGCAACAAGCACCAGGATGACCGTGTCGAACCTCATCGCCAGCGTGGACGCTCCGGCCAGGCTCCTCCTCAGCCATTTCAACCGCCGAGGCCGCCTTTGGGACTGGCCCAGCTCGGAGCTTGACCACCTCCGCGCATGACGCATTCGGTTTTCCCTTCAGCTCGAAGCCGGCATTAAACGATGAGAAAACGCCACTCCAGACGGCACGCAACCGCCGTGAGGGCATGCGGCTTCAGTCTCCATCGACCAGCGATTGACTGCGCGGCAGAATGACAGCGGCATACTTTTGCAAGGTGTCGTATTATTGTATGTAACAAAGCATTGGCCGATGCTGGAGTTTTAAATGTCCGATCGGCATCAAAACCGCTTGAAAGTTAACACCAGGTTATAAGTAAAGCCGTCACGGAGACGAATGAGCGCGAGGGTCTACGCCAAGAATAATCGCTGGTTACCCGTCAAATGATACCAAATTTTCAACTATTTTCCCGATAAACGGTCATCACCTTGGGTAACTTTAGATTATCCCGTGTTAATTAGCTTCACAAACAAGCGTTCGATCACGGCATTTGTACAGTGTAATTACATGCAATGTAATACAGGTCGAAAAAGTAGGAGGACGTTATGGCGCGCGAAGGCATCAACAAACAATTGGTGCAACAAGCCAAAACGGCGCTACTGGCCCAAGGCAAGCGCCCGACCATCGACGCCGTGCGCATCGCGCTGGGCAACACTGGATCCAAAACCACGATTTCCCACTACCTCAAGGAACTCGAAGAAAAACCCAAACCCACGCTTGAGCGTCTCAGCGAGCCGCTGGCGCAGCTGGTTTTAGGCTTGAGCGAACATCTGCAAGCCGAAAGCGAGGAGCAATTGACTAGGGTTCAAGCGCAACTTTCCCTGGATAAAACCCAGTTGGAATCACAGTTGCAAAGAACGCAGAAACATTTGGAGGAACAGCAACACCACATGGAGAACTTGGAGGCACGCCTGCTCAACGAGCAACAACAACGACAAGAAGCTACGGCCAAAGTTACCCAACAGACTTCCGATTTAGTTCTCGCACACCAACGTATTGAAGAATTAACCAGACAACTGCAGGAACAACGCACGCAGATCGCGATACTTAACAATGAACGGCAGCATGCCGATGAAATTTTTAAACAGTTTCGTCAAGTCCGCCAGGAGGAACACGACACCCTGTTACGGCAACACGCACAACAAGTGACCCAGCTGTCTGAAGAACTACACCACAATTTCGAGAAACTCTCGATTACGCAAAAAGAGCTGATTGAGCTGCATCGCGAGAATGCTCGACTCCTGCAGCAACTCAGCACTCGGCAAAAATTTAATGAATGAGCAATAACCGCGGCCTGCCTCTAACAGCAGTTCAAGCAACTTGGCAAGCTGGCTAAGCCACCAGTAAAGTTTGGTAATTTTCATTCGAGTGTGTTCCGGCCATTGCTGAAGTTATTCAGTAGACGCGCAACCGACAGCCCCCCTGTAGCGCAATGCCTCTTGGCCATGACGATCAGCTCCTCGGGAACGTGCCCTTCCCCTCAGGACTTTGCTCTCAAGAGAAAGCGACTGCATCGACATAGGGATGGCCTCAAAGCCGACTAGTCACCGCCGGAAAATGAGACGAGCCAGGTTGGGTTCAAAGTCGAGCCGCATTGACCTGCATCTCACGCCGCATCGAGGCCCTTTCACCTCCATCACTCGCCCCCATCGCTCGCCCCCGAAGTGTCAACACTTAGCGGCTCGAGGGTGTACGTGTCAAAATCGTGTCAATTTACCAGCAATGGTTAATTGCTTTAAAACAACCAATATAACTCACTGTATTTATTACAATATTTCATTCGTCGCACATTGAATTCGATAAAAGATAAGGGCGTAAAATCATACGTACCCAGTCGATTTCACGTTTCTGAGTGGCTCAACTGATCGATGACCAAAAGGCCGGACAATCCGAAGCTCAATAAATATCGATCTCGACTACGGCACACAACGGTGATTACTACATGGCAGGTCGGATATAGCCGGAAGCACTAATGCCCTTGTGGACATACAAAGCGCCTCGACCAATAAAACTCCGGTCTGTATGCCATCCGTTGTCGCTGGGGTGGCGCCGTCAGAACATTAGAGGAGTGTCGCAAGATGATCATCACGTCCAAGGAAATGAACCTCGACGATGAGCCCGTGCGGCAATCCTCTCGGCCACGGCGTCAACACTTCATCGTGGACTTTCTGTCCCGCAAAAATGACCATTCGATGGAGTGCCACTCAGTGCTGGAATCTGCGTACTGCATTTGGTTGACCAACGAGGGAGTGCGATCATGAAGACCGGTTACCGCCGACTCTGGCTCGAAAAAGGCCACAGCATCCGATCCAGTACCGGCGTCGAGCTGCGGTTGACGCCTTCGAAGTCCCTTGAGCCCTTGGGCCTAGCGGAAACCTCGCACACCTTCTATTGGCTCGCGCATACGTTCCTACATGGTTCTTCAATGTTTTACCCCGCAGGGCATATCCCGGAAGGCCGGTGTGGGTCTGACTCGCGGGACCCCAGCCGCAGACACGCGATCAGCGGTGGCCGAGGACCACAGTTTCCCAGCGCTGAGATGCTTAGCGAAGAACGCCACTGGTGGGCCTCGCGCCTATCAATACGGTGCGAAAGCACTCCCCGAGGAGGCTTGACCTTGGAAGTCATGCACCTCATGACGGGCAGTCTGCAACTGGTGATTTTTGACGCACGTTCCGGGTGCGTGGTCGGGACGGCCGCAATCCCAGGTTCGCTGGAAACGCTCCATTGGGGATTGCGAATATATGCTGCCCTTGAGGCGAAGCGGGCAGCGCAACACTGCCAGGTGCATGCACCGCTGAAGCAGAAAATGAAAGTCGGCCGGGTTGTCCCTGGCCGTGAGTGATGTGACCCCATCATCGCCAGCACTCTCGGAGCCCAGCCCATGGTTACTCCATATGATCGGCAAGCGCCACAAGCAGGCTATACACTCAAACCGAGCAAACCGTTGGTGTTTGGAAAGCCCTGCAAGCTGGTAACCTTCGTCGCCTCGCGCAAGAACCAAGTCTCGATAGGCTGCGAGACCTTGCTGGAGGCGGATTTTTGCATTCATCTGGAATACCAACCAGCTATTGCCTCCTACCAATCACAGCCCTTCACCATCTGCTTCAGCGAATCAAAGACCCGCTATACCCCTGACTTTCTGGCAACACTGGTGGACGGTGACCAGATTGTGTACGAGGTGAAAAGCTGCGCGGGGGCTCGCAATCGAAGATGGCAAACACGGCGTGCCGTGCTTGAGCAACTGTTCAGCCGAAACGGCTTGCGATTTGAATGCGTTGAAGAGCGTCAGTTTCGCCAGCCTGTCCAGATCCACAATCTTCGCACGCTTTACCAGTTGGGCTACAACGGCAACCTCGCCAACGTGCCGTCTATGCTTCGCCTGCTGAACGCACAACCACAACGGAGTGCGTCGATCTCGTTTCTGATGAAACAGGGCATTTCGCAGGCTGACATTACCTGTGCGCTGTTTCATCAACGGCTGCATTGCAATTTACAACGCCCGCTTAACTTACTCAGCCGCGTGTGGTGAATGTGATGAATAGCCTGCAGCTCAACGTCGGCGAGCATTACCTATATTGCGGTTCTGACTACCAAGTGGTCGCGGCCCAAGGCAATCGCTATCAGCTGCGCTCATCGAAATTCAGCAAGCAAATCGTGATTCAGTCGTATGAGCGACTGGCGCAGGCCTGGCGGAATGGGACCTTGGTCAAAACCCAGGAGGCGCCGTTTGCTCCGCGGGTGGACCTGATCGTCGATGCATTGAATGCTCGCCAGCAGACCATCATGGCTAAACGGCTTGGGTATGTACTACCCGTGATGGAACGCTGGAACGGCCATCTGCCTCGCCAGCCGGTGCTAACCCTGCTCTCCGAGATTGCCGAACAGAGGGGCGAAGCGAGACCAAGCTACGGTGCCATCTACCTATGGATAAGAGCCTACCTGAGCATGGGCGAAAATAAGCTCGCTCTCGTACCTCGAACCCGGACTTCACCAACCCGGCGTGTTTTCAGGCAGCATGAGGTTGTGCAAGAACTCATCCAGCTCAACTTGGCTCAATTGTTCTACACGTCTACGCCTTGCAAGAAAACCGACCTTATCAGTGCCATCCAATGCTCGATTGACGCCTGCAACGAAAAACGGCCTCCACACGAGCAACTCGCCTGCCCGTCGACGAGTACGCTGTACCGAATTATCACAGAGCTGGACCGGTACGAGACTGACCGCCACCAGCTCGGTTACCGTCGAGCCATCAAAAAGCAAAAGTGGAGTAAAAAATGTAAGCGGCCATTGGCGCTCTTTGACCTCGTTGAGGGCGATACGCATAAGCTCGATGTGGAAACCGTCGATGAGAACGGCCAACTGATCGGACGCCTTTTTTTGACCGTGCTGATAGAAGTGCGAAACCGGGTAATCACGGGATGGGACATCTCCTACAACCCGCCCAGCACCGAAAAGACGATGCGCGCACTGAAACATTCACTGTTGAGTAGTAATCCCTATGGCGGACTGGCTCGCCGTTATCGTCTGGACAATGGCAGCGAATTCGCCAATGCCCGTTTGAAAAGTGTACTCCAGGACCTTGGCGGTGACGTGACTTACTGTGAACCAGGTAATCCAGATCAAAAACCGCACATCGAGAGTTTCTTCAAGACCTGGACCACATCCATCGCCCATTGCATGCCAGGTACGACGTTTTCGGGGCCGAGCCCTTATGACTCCGAAGCCAATGCCACCCTTACCCGGGAAGACGTCATGAAAAATTTCGAAGATTGGCTCCAAACTGCCTACCATCCAGGCTTCCAGAATGGCTTAGGTAAATCTCCGCAAGAGGCCTGGGATGAAGACCAGGCCAATACCCTTGCCTTCGAACGAAAAAGGTACAGCGAGGAAGATCTTAATCGCCATCTGCTGTGTGCCGCCTACGTAAAGCCCAACAATGGCCGGTTGCGCTTCAAAGGCCTCGCTTGGACGGGCCCAGCAGTGAGTTATCTGGCCACCCAGCATCCCGGCAAACCCAGGTCGCTGCGGCTGCTGTATGACATTTCCGAGCTGGGCAAGGCCTGGGTCTGCGCCCCCAATTCGCCAAGCGAACTGTTCGAAGTCATGGCGGTTGATCCCGATTATCAGAATGGTTTGACCCTGCACCTCCATGAAATGATCAAGGCCCGGCTCAGAGCCAGAAAGCAATCACCTAACTACAGTGCGGCACGCGAGGCGCGGGTGGAGATATTAAGAGAACTGGCCAGCGCGAAGACCAAAACTCAATGGAAAACCCGGAAACGCGCAGAGGAGCGTGGCGATTTCAATTCGAGGCCGAGTTTGCCCGCCCCTTCCGTGGCTCTGGAGGCTGACAGCAACCTCCGGTATCAATTCCATCCCGATACCCCATCGGATTACGCGAGCGTAGTGACCAAGCATGATTGATGAAGCGAAGGTTCAAGCCATGGTCGAATTCAATGAACAGACCGTGTTCTTTCCCAGCTATCAGTTCGCCTACTCGCAGCTTTCCAAAGCCGTGGAAGCCACCAAACTACGTAAAACGGCCAGCTGCGCCTTCATCATCGGGCCATCCGGATCCGGAAAATCCCGTCTGTGCGAACTGTTCACCGGCTCCTTTAATCCGCCGTATATAGAGTGCGATGAAGGTGGCATATTCAAAATCATAACCGCGCTCTACTGCATCGTGCCCGCCCCGGTGACGATCAAGGGGATATGCACCACCTTACTCAAAACGCTGGGCGTTTACCCGCCGCACGGCGACGTGCATGCGCTTAACGAATTACTCCTCGATCGTCTAAAAAAATGCCGGGTCAGAGTCGTGATCTTGGACGAAATCCAGCGCCTGTTGAAACCGGATGCAGAGAAATCACGCGGCGTAACCCTGGATTGGCTGGTGACACTGCTTAGCAAGAGCGAGATCCCCATCATGCTGGCAGGCACTGAAGAGTGCGAGCTTCTGCTTAAAGAACAAAGAAAACAAAGTTTTTCCCCGTTCATCAGAAGATACTGCTACGTCGCATATCTGGAGCATTTCAAATTCAGCGAACTCGATACCTCTGAATACTACATGACGCTTAAGGTACTTGATCAACAGCTATATAACCTAATGAAGTTTGAAGGTGATGTTCATCTACACGAACTGATGATCATGGCGCCGCTCTACGTTGCGAGCGTAGGAAACCTGGAGTACCTTCGACAAATCGTGCACGAAGCGGTTATCAACTCCTTAACCCGCAACGCAACTACTCTCACCCGCCAGGACTTTTTTGAGGCCTGCCGATGCCTAAATCTATCCAAACAGCTCTGTGAGACAAAAAACCCGTTCACTTTGACGCTGAGTGAATGTCTAGCATTGATAGCGAAGCACACCGATGAACAAGCTAATCTTTGTGCCAATTCCGCTCGCTGAAGAAAGCCCATACAGCTTGATAAGGCGGGCAACGCTGTTTCATGGATTTTACACGATTGGTCAATTCAGCCGCCGTTGCGTGGGTGAATCAGCATTGCAACACATTGCACTAACCCAATCATCAGCGATCGCTCAATTTTTAGCAGAAGAGGCGGGAGACTATGCCCCCGCAGTCCTCAGTGGGTTTTACAAAACTGTCAACCGCGCGCAGACGATGCATTTGTTGGTCAGCGGAATTGAAATACCTAGCTTTTATCTAAGATTACGTTCCTTTGTGTACTGTGACGACTGTTTCGAAGAGGGCTGGCAGCGCCAAATCCAAGACATAATACTTACAGAATTTTGCCCATATCACCAGAAAAAGTACTTGACGCACTGCCCCGCATGCGGTGGACATATTAAGTGGTGGCAGGCGCTACATGGTAAATGTCACTACTGCGGGGATATCCTTAAGTGTATTCCATGCACTGCCCAAGACTGCAGGCCTGAAGAATATCTTGTACAGAGTTTGAAAACCCAAAATCAAGCTTACTTTGACAAAATCATGAGAATTGCTCGCCAATTGGGAGATATTAAGCAAAAAAAGCCTACCGCACCCGAGGCCAGTCGCTGCCAGATTAATGAAGCAGCAATGCTAATTGCGAATAATGATACGTACGGAATTCTGCAACACCTGACAGCGTTACATAGCATATATCCCGATCTCGACAAGGCTTGGATAGCCGCCCGTTTCTCAGGTTTCAAGAGCCCTGAAGTGAATGAAGCTATAAATGCCTTCATGAAACGGACAACGTTTTCTCAGAACAGCATCGGCAGCGATACACCTTTTCTATTAACACCCAGACAAGTCAGACGAAAAATGCAGGCGGAGGGTCTACGCTTCGCCAGCATCAGCCAGATATGCCAAAGCCTTAACGCAACGAGAAGATCCTGTACCAATGATGACATCCTAGCAATATCTCTAGCGCTTGAAGAATATCATGCCAAGAGTGCTGGACGATTACCCCTCGCACAGACAGAGATGTGGACTACCAAAGAGGTCTCTAGGCGGCTAAACGTCAATTCGCACGTCGTACAAACTTATGCCAGAGATGGCTTATTGCCATTCTATTGCGGCAAAAAGTCCAAGAAATTTTTCCTTCCAACTGACGTGGACTGCCTACTCGACCGACTCCAACCTCCGCACTACATTGCAGCAACCTGTGGCATTAAAGTCATAAAAATTCGCAAAGCCATTCTCGAATCTCAAGTTGAACCCAGCTACAATGCCGAACTCCACTGGTCGTACTGGCTATTCACCTCAGAAGACATCCAGTCAATCAAGCGAACGTTGGCTCACAAAAAATCACGAGCCACGGAAGCGTTTCCGTTAATTCTCCCAAAGCTCCCAGCTGATCCAGTTTTTTTCGGGAAATTTCTAAGCATTGCGCAGACAGCGGAATCACTTCGAATTGAAAAAGGAACCGTTCGTGAGCTCATAAAGTGGCATCACTTGAAAAATTGCTACATATCTGTGAGGAAAATCTACATCCCTAAAACGGAAATAAAAAGATTCAAAAAAAAATACTTGAATAGCAAAACCACCAGCAAAATTCTGAAAATCTCTTCAAACCGTCTGGTCGATGTGCTGCAGTTTTTTGGCGTCAAGCCACTAACCTTTCCCGCCACCACACAATGCCGAATCACTGCCATCTATAAAAAAAGCGAAATTTCAAAGTTTGCCATACACCTAAGCACAGAAAAATCCACGGAAAATCAGAATTACTTACCAATTACTATCGCCGCGAAACGTGCACATGTTACCGAACATACCCTCAGAGCCCTGGCCTATCACAATGTGCTCACTCACGTAGCGGGTCAGTTATCGTTTTATTTCCGGCCCAGCGTTCTGGATTTGTTCGGAAAGAAATTTTCGATTATTGAAGCACTGCTTGCCCCACTGGGCTTTCCGTCGCGACCAACCCCTAGACTTATCGAAAAGCTGTACAAGTACGACGCCAAAGAAATGCCGCCCAGGACCAATACAGCGGAATTCTATCGAAGCAGCACCGACATACTCTCGTATCTAAATTCAGAGACGCCTATTGACTCCCCTATCTTGATCAAAATAAGAAGAACGGCAAATTACTTCTGCGCTAAGGTGCCAACTCTGCCGCCGGAGTGCATATTGCTCAGCATCGTCCTCGAACAATGTCAAATAAGCTACAACGACTTTTATCACACGTTTTTAAAGAAAGGATTTGTGTCATTAATCAGACACGAGAAAGAAAAATACCTAAATATAAAAGATTTTAATAAGTGCCAACGCATCCTCGCCTCGTACATAACCTGCGCAATGGCCGACCGATTGATTTTCAAAAACTCCGGAACTAGCCGATGCTTGATTAGACGGAACATTCTGACAGGAGAACACCTATCCAATTTTATCGCCACCCCATTGATACGGCGGGACATAATATCGCAGTACCTTATCAATTACCCCGTAAGTTCTCATCTCAAATCTGAATAATCACAAGCGCATTTAATATTCAATCGAGCAGGGTGCCACTAACTTCCCAAAGCTCAGCTCGTTCCCCAACCATGACGCATCTTCAAGCCAGTCGCACCCGACCTCTGCTCGCCGCACCTCCTGCCATTTTTAAACTTGATCCACATAGACTAACTCCGATGCTGGGCCACATTGAACCGTGAACCGTGAACCTCCTATGGCCACCAGATAGGATATTCACTTGTATAAATTTTTGCCAAAAAATATTCATCAGTATTATTTTTTTTGAAAAATGCACTTCAAGTGCTTCATGAATTTCGCACCTATCACGGTCAGCCATATCAATTTGAACAGAAATTGATCGATCAGTGAACTGGTCAGCGCTATAAAAGCGGTATTTTCAGGTTACAACTATTTTCCGAGCGAGGCTTTGAACCCCGTCCGTGGAGATGAAACACGCTGTATCGAACTGGAACTGTTCAAATCCGTAAACGACCGGGAACTGATGGTCTTGCAACTTTTTGCCCAAGGTCGCACAAACAAGGAAATCGCCAAGGGCATGTTTCTGAGCAACAAGACCGTGAGCACCTACAAAAAGCGTCTCATGCAGAAACTCAAAGCCAAATCCCTGGTTGAACTCATCGAGATGGCAAAACGTAACGCGCTAGTATGAGAATCTGGATGCCCAGCCGTTTGAAGGTCTTTCTGATTCAAGTGACCGCAGGTCTATGCATGAGCACCTCGTTGTTCGGGGCACCGGGCAATGAACACTACACGCTGCTCAGCCGATCGAAGGCCGGGGCGCTGGAGGTTCGACTGGATGAGTCCCAGCGACAATGGATAAAACGCAAAAATCAACTGACGCTCGGGACGTCAGCCCCTGACTATCCCCCTTTCGACCTGACCACCAGTGGTCAGGACTATGAAGGGTTTACCGCCGATTACGCCGGTCTTCTGGAAAAAACAACCGGGTTGCCTGTCAAGGTTCAGCGCTTCGATTCCCGAGGGGCCGCAATCGCTGCACTGGAGAACGGCGAAGTCGATCTGCTTGGCACCGCCAATGGATTCGAAGCTGGCAATGCCGACATTGCACTGTCCATACCCTATGCCGTCGACCAACCTGTATTGGTGACCCGCGAAGGGGAAGTCCGATCCCTCACCGAGGGCCTGGCCGGATTGCGCCTGAGCATGGTGTATCACTACTTGCCGCTGGCGGAAGTCACGGCGTTGTATCCAAAGGCGATCATCACGTCCTACCCGTCCTACCAGAATGCGATCAACGCCGTTGCTTTCGATCAGGCGGACGTGTTTCTCGGCGATACCATTTCAACTCACTACATGATCAACAAGGGGTACTTGAACAACATCCGGATGGCCAACTTCGGTAAACATGAAGCCTTTGGTTTCAGCTTTGCCGTTAACAGGAACAACCCCGAGCTGCTTGGCATCATCAACACGATGATCAGGGCCATCCCCACCAGTGAACGAGAAAGCATCGCCAAACGCTGGAGCGCCGGTAGCGACATTCTGTTGACCGATCAAAAGCTGCAACTCACTGACCGGGAAGAACGCTGGCTGGCACACCACCCGATAGTGCGCGTCGTCGTCAACGAAGCCTTTGCACCACTGACGTTTTTCGATAGCAATGGCAACTTTCGCGGGGTCACCGCAGATTTGCTTGAACTGATCAGGCTGCGCACCGGCTTGCGCTTTGACATCCAGCACAGCCGTAGCGATGACGAGATGATCAAACAGATCAAGGACAACAAGGCCGATGTGATCGCCCCATTGCTCCCCAGCGTCCAACGTCAAACCCAGCTGAACTTTACCCGCCCCTTCCTGGAAAATTCCTACGTCCTGCTGACCCGCAAAGCCGCCGACAGCCCGACCAACCTCGAGCAGTTGCAGGACAAGCGCCTGGCCATTGCCCGCGGCAATCCACTCATGGATTACCTGCGCAGAGAATTTCCCCGGATCAGGTTGATCGAGACCCCGGACACCTTCAGCGCCGTAGAGTTACTCGCCGGAGGTCAGGCCGAGGGGGCGGTGAATTCACTGATCATTGCCAATTACTTCATTTCGTCGCGGCTGTTCGAGCACAGATTGCAGATCAGCACCACCATCGGCACCGAGCAGGCAGCGTTTTCCCTTGCCACCGCTCGGGGTGCCAAAGAGCTGAACGCGATCCTCGACAAGGCTTTACTGAGCATCTCACCGGAGGAGCTGGGCATCATCAACAGTCGCTGGCGCGGCTATTCGGCGTCCTCGCAAAACACTTGGCGCAACTATCAAAGATTGTTTTACCAAATCATCTTCGGTGCAGGCGTGCTGCTGCTGATTTCCATTGCGTGGAACGACTACATGCGACGCCAGATCAAGCAGCGCAAGGCCGCAGAGCGTGCGTTGAACGATCAGTTCGAGTTCATGCGATCGCTGGTCAATGGCACGCCCCATCCGATCTACGTACGTGATCGCCAGGGGCTACTGCAAAGTTGCAACGACAGTTACCTGCAAGCGTTCTGCGCCAAGCGTGAAGATGTCATTGGCAAAAGCGTCATGCAGGGATCGATGAGCAATGTATTCGAAGCCCGGGAGTACCAGGCTGACTACCAACGCGTGGTGGCCGAGGGCAGACCGTTGATTGTCGATCGCGAGCTGCATATTGGTGGCCGGCGACTGACGATTTATCACTGGATTCTTCCCTATCGGGACTCCAGCGCAAAAGTGCAAGGCATTATCGGTGGCTGGATCGACATCAGCGAACGGCGGCAACTGCTCGATGATCTGCGTTGCGCGAAAGAACGAGCCGACAACGCCAACCGGGCCAAAAGCACGTTTCTGGCCACGATGAGCCATGAGATCCGCACGCCGATGAATGCGATCATTGGCATGCTTGAACTGACACTCAAGCGTCTTGATCATCAGCACCCGGAACGTCCGACCATCGATGTCGCGTACAACTCGGCGAAAGGGTTGCTGGAGCTGATTGGCGACATTCTCGACATTGCCAGAATCGAATCAGGACACTTGAGCCTGAGCCCGGAGCGCGTCAACCCGGGTGAACTCGTGGCCTCGGTCGTGCGGATATTCGATGGCCTGGCCCGACAGAAGGAACTCGAGATGGTGCTGGAATTTTCGTCGGCCAACCCGACCTTCGATGTGTTGCTGGACCCTTTGCGCTTCAAGCAAGTGCTGTCCAACCTGATCAGCAATGCCATCAAATTCACGGAGCAAGGCCAGGTCCGGGTCATTGTCGACCTGCATCCGGCAACGCAACCTGAGCACGTGCAAATGCGGGTGCTGGTTCACGACAGTGGTATCGGGATCAGCGAACAGGATCAACAGCGGCTATTCGAACCCTTCGCTCAGGCCGACAACACCGTGCAATCGTCCAGGGGGGGCGCAGGACTTGGGCTGGTGATCAGCCGCAACCTTTGCGAGATGATGGGCGGCAGTTTGCAATTGTGCAGCGAGCCGGGCGTCGGCACTCAAGTGGAGTTGTTGCTGCAGCTGGAAACGCTGCCGCTGCAACAGTCAGCCCAGGTGGCCGAAACGCAAATCGTCGCCTCCACAACCCCATTGAATGTTCTGGTAGTCGACGATCACTCGGCCAATCGTTTGCTCACATGCCAGCAATTGGAGTTTCTTGGACATCGATTTACCGTCGCGGCCGATGGCCAGGAGGGACTGGAGGCATGGAAGGACCAACCGTTTGATCTGGTGATCGCCGATTGCAACATGCCGGTCATGAACGGTTACGAACTGGCCCGTGCCATTCGTCGGCATGAACGACAAAACCATCGTCCTCCCTGCATCGTTCTCGGCTTTACCGCCAACGCCCAACCGGAAGAAGTACAGCGCTGTAAACAAGCGGGAATGGACGACTGCCTGTTCAAACCCCTCAGCCTCGGTGCCTTGAGTCAATGGGTGGAAGGCATTGAACCCACCCATGCAGCCCCGGCGTTCAGCCTGCACGGGCTGAAACTGCTGACCGGGGGCAACCCGATGTTGAACCGGCGATTGCTGAACGAGTTGGTGAGCAGCAACCGCCAGGATCTGCAAACGCTGCTGTCGCTATCCAGCTCCGGGGATACGCAGGCGCTGCAGGACACTGCCCACAAAATCAAAGGCGCAGCCCGGATAGTGCAGGCCTCCCGTCTGATCGACCGATGCGAGGCACTCGAAGCAGCCTGCCATGAGGAATTCGATCGCGGAACAGTGGCTGGATGCTGCAAATCCATGGAGCGCGCCATGCTGGAGCTGGAGGACGCGTTACTACGTCAGATCAAACATTACGACGAAGGCAAAGTGACAGAGCCTTAACTATGCTTGGACCCTCGGCAGGGTGTTGACCATCATGGAGAAACCCGCAATGCCTGACCCACTGCGCACGGATCCACGCCGGTTTCCACTGCATGTCCATATCAGTGTGATGTTCACCTTTTTGTTGTTGCTGACCGGGGTGCTGCTGGGTCTTTTCAACTACCAGCAAACCACACAAATCATACTGTCCAGCAGTGAAAAACTGTTCAACCGCATTGAACAGGATGTCCGCCTGGACCTGCACGCAACCTATGAACCCATTCGTCATCTGTTGAGCCTGCTGGCACTCAATCCGGCAGGCCAGTCCCCTGATCTGGAACAACGCCTGGCACTGCTCGAACCGTTCAGCCAGTCACTCAAGGACAACCCCAATCTGGCTTCGCTGTACCTGGGCTACGACAATGGAGACTTTTTCATGGTCCGCCCGCTGCGCACCCCAGAGGTCAAAGCCCTGGTCCGGGCACCGGACACGGCGGCTTACCAGGTCTGGAGCATCGAGCACAACAGCAGTGGCCAGCCCCACTCCCAGTCCCTGTTTTTCGACCGGAACCTGGCACTTGTAAGCCGTCTGGAAAACCTGAACGACACGTATGACCCACGCAATCGCGCCTGGTTTATCAGTGCCCGCAGCGAAAATGACCAGATCACCACCGAACCCTATGTCTTTTTTTCCACCCACAACATTGGCACGACGCTGGCGCGACGCAATGGCGACAAGGCAATCATGGCCGCTGACCTGACCCTGGCCGAACTCAGCGCGACCCTGGCCAAGCACGTCGTGACCCCCAATACCGAAATCGTGCTGTTCGATGCCCAAGGCAATGCCATTGCCTATCCTGACAGCCACAGACTGATCATCGATGATCAGACGTCCCGCCTGGTCAAGGCGGCGGATCTGAGCCCCAGCCTGGGTGCGTTGCTCAACAGTCCCCCTCAAGGTAGTCGCCTGAACGCCAATGGCCGGCAGTGGATCGTGGCCCGCAGCGGCATGCAGGAAGGAGGCCCCCAAGGCCTGCAACTGGCTCTACTGGTACCGGAAGACGAGTTGCTCGTCGACGCTTACCGGATGCGCTGGCAAGGTGCGCTGATTACCCTGGCAACGCTGCTGTTATGTGTGCCGCTGGGTTGGTTGACATCAAGAGTCCTGGTCAACCCCTTGCGCGTCCTGGTGCAGGAGGCCGATGCGATTCGCAGTTTCGATTTCAATTTTCCGCTTTCCCGACGCTCGCTGGTGCTCGAAATCGACCAGTTGAGTGTGTCGATGGCACGGATGAAAGACACACTGGCGAGCTTCTTCCAGATCACTGACAGCCTCAGTGCCGAAACCCGTTTCGCCCCGCTGCTGGAGCGGGTGTTGTTTGAAACCGTGAAAATCGGCCAGGCCCAGGCCGGCCTGATCTATCTGCGCGAAGGTGATGGCCAGCACATGGAACCCCACGGGCTGGTCATCAATAACGCCGCCGAAAACCTGCAATTCTTCGACATCCGCGGACACTCGCTCGATAACCCGCAAAGCCCCCCATGGCTGCACCAGTTGGCAAACGTCGACAATGTCGTCAGTAACCTTGGGTTCGAGCAGGCGGGTGATCTGCAGAAAATCCTGCTCGCGCTGAAAAGTCCTCGAGTCCATCTGATTGGAATCCGCCTGCACAATCGTCACAACGAAACCGTGGGCCTGCTGGTGTTGCTATTGGCCGACAGCGGCGAGCAGAGCGATCTGGACAAACTGAGCCCGGACCGCATTGCGTTTCTCCAGGCGGTGTCCGGCGCAGCTGCCGTGTGCATCGAAAGCCAGCGCCTGCAAGCCCGGCAAAAACAGCTGCTGGACGCCTTCATTCAACTGCTGGCCGGTGCCATCGACGCCAAAAGCCCTTATACCGGTGGCCATTGCCAGCGCGTGCCGGAACTGACCCTGATGCTTGCCCAAGCGGCGGCAGCCAGCCAGGAACCTGCCTTCAGCGCCTATCAGCCGACCGAAGATGAATGGGAGGCACTGCACATCGCCGCCTGGCTGCACGATTGCGGCAAGGTCACCACGCCGGAATACGTCGTAGACAAAGCCACGAAGCTGGAAACCCTGACCGATCGGATCCACGAAATCCGTACCCGCTTCGAGGTACTCAAGCGCGATGTCTGGATCAGCTACTGGCAGGCCGTTGCCCTGGGCGGTGACGAGCAATCACTGGCAGAACTGCGCAATGCCAGCCTGGCCGGACTGGATGATGATTTCGCCTTCGTTGCCCGCTGCAATCTCGGTGGCGAAGCCATGGCCGAGGCTGATTTGCAACGCTTGCACAGCCTGGCTGAACGCACCTGGACCCGGACCCTGGATGACCGGCTGGGCGTGTCCTGGGAAGAAAACCGGCGCCAGGCCCGAACACCCGCCCCCATCCTGCCCATCAGCGAAGCGTTACTGGCGGATAAACCCGAGCACCTGTTCGAACGCAGCGAAAACGAAGTGATACCGCAAGATAATCCCCTGGGCTTCAAACTCGACGTCCCGCCCCACAAATACAACCGGGGTGAGCTGTACAACCTGAGCACTGTCCGGGGCACCCTGACGAGCGAGGAGCGTTATGTCATCAATAACCACATCGTTCAGACGATCCTGATGCTCAACCATCTGCCGTTCCCGGGGCACTTGCGCAGCGTCGCGGAAATAGCCGGCGGGCATCACGAAAAAATGGACGGCAGTGGCTATCCGAAACGCTTGAAGCGAGAAGAAATGAGCCTGCCGGCGCGAATGATGGCGATTGCCGATATTTTCGAAGCGTTGACTGCCGCCGACCGGCCCTACAAAAAAGCCAGGACCTTGAGCGAGGCGCTGGGCATCATGGCGTTCATGTGCCGTGACGCCCACATCGATCCGGAGCTGTTCGGGCTGTTCATCAAGGCACAGATCTATTTGCAGTACGCCAGGCGCTTCCTCGCCCCTGAGCAGATCGATACGGTGGACGCGTCGGGCCTGCTGGCCAAGGCAGGCCTGGTGTCTTGATCAGCAGTCAGTCAGGCGCAGGAAAATTGCCGCCAGCTGTTCGATTCCGGCCTGGTCCTGTGCGGTGAAGCGCGCCAGTTTCGGGCTGTCCAGATCAAGCACGCCGATCAACCGGCCGTCCTTGACCAGCGGCACCACCAGTTCGCTGTTCGAGGCGCTGTCGCAGGCGATGTGACCGGGAAACGCGTGCACATCTTCTACCAACTGAGTCTGCAAGGTGGCTGCCGCTGTCCCGCAAACACCACGCCCGAACGGAATCCGCACGCAAGCGATCTGCCCCTGAAACGGGCCCAGCACCAATTCTTCATTGCGGTTGAGGTAGAAACCGGCCCAGTTCAGGTCATCGAGCTGGTTGAACAGAAACGCCGAGAATTGTGCGGCATTGGCGATGAAATCCCGCTCGTCCGCCAGCAAGGACTCCAGTTGCGCGTGCAGCATGCCGTAGCCTTCGAGGCCCTGGTCGCTCTTTTGTAAATCGATCATGCCTTGTGCTCCAACAGTTTCAGCCCGACCCAATAACGGGCAAATTGATAAGCGCAACGTCCATTGCGATTGCCCCGGCCGGTGGCCCAGCGTACCGCCAGAATGTCCAGCTCTTCCGTGCGCTGCCACGCCAGTCCGGCCTTGCCGGCCAACTGGCCGATCCAGTGCTCGACGACGTTCAGGAAGTGTTCCTGGGTAAACGGATAGAACGACAGCCACAAACCGAAGCGGTCCGACAGCGCGATCTTGTCTTCCACCGCCTCGCTGGGATGCAGTTCGCCGTCGACCCGTTTCCAGTTTTCGTTGTCACTTTCCTTTTCCGGCACCAGATGGCGACGGTTGGACGTGGCGTACAGTAAAACGTTGTCCGGCGCCTGTTCCAGCGAGCCGTCAAGCACGCTTTTGAGCACTCGGTAATCGCCCTCGCCCGACTCGAACGAGAGGTCATCGCAAAACAGCACGAAACGCTGGGGCAATTTGGCAATCTGTTCGACCACTCGCGGCAGGTCTGCCAGGTGATCACGTTCAATCTCGATCAAACGCAAACCGGCCTGAGCGTGCTCGGCCAACAAGGCGCGCACCAGCGACGACTTGCCGGTGCCGCGCGAGCCCCAAAGCAAGGCGTGGTTGGCGGGCATGCCATCGAGGAACTGTCGGGTATTGCGTCCAAGCTGCTCGACTTGCCGGTCAACGCCGATCAAGTCCGACAGGCGCATGTCGAGGCTGACCTCCAGCGGCATCAGATAACCGCCACGCGACTCTCGCTGCCAGCGCGCGGCCAGGCATTGTGTCCAGTCGATGGCTGGCCGGGGTGCCGGCAGCAACGGCTCGATACGGGCCAGAACGGCATCGGCGCGTTCAAGAAAAGCATTCAATCGGGAATCCACGACTTCTCCTCGGGCACGTTCACAGTAATGATGGTGATACAGCGACGAAACACAGCGTCAGATACGTGGCTACCCCCGCGGTACAGGCCTCGCGAGAACATCAGTAGGCAGACATGATCGACTATGCTTGAGCAGCGAAAGGAAACGGAAGTGGTTCACCCCCCCATGGACATCAAATTCACCAACCGGCTGTCGTTCAAGCAAGCCCGGCTTACCGTGCTGGTCGGTTTCATTCTGGGCACGCTACTCAGCCTGCTGCAAATAGGCATCGATTATGCCAGTGAAGACGCCTCCATCAATCGTGAAATCCTTTCGTTACTGGAAATCAGCCACAACCCGGCCTCGCGAATCGCCTACAACATCGACGCCGAACTCGCCAAGGAACTGACCCTGGGCCTGCTGCGCTCGCCGGCGATCATCAGCGCGAAACTGACCGACAACAACGGCACCGTGCTGGCCAGCGTCAAGCGACCCGGCGTGCAAAACGGTTACCGGATGTTCAGCGACTTCCTGTTCGGCGCCAATCGACAATTCGAAGACCGACTTTACCTGGATAACTTGCCCAACGAGTCCCTGGGTACGCTGCGGCTGAACGTCGACACTTATGCCTTCGGCGACCGGTTCCTGCGCCGGGCCGAAGTGACCCTGCTCAACGGCTTCGCCCGCAGCCTGCTGCTGTCCGGCATCCTGCTGGCGCTGTTCTATGTGATGCTGACCAAACCCCTGGTGCGGGTCATCCGTGAGCTCAGCGGTCGCGACCCGAGCAGTACCGAACCAACGTCACTGGAATGCCCCGCCGGGCACGCCAACGATGAGATCGGTGTGCTGGTCAAGGTTGCCAGCCAGCAGTTCAAAAACATCGCCACCGAAATCCAGCAGCGGCGCAACGCGGAAAATCGCCTGACCGAGTATCTGGGCCAACTGGAAAACATCGTCTCGGCCCGCACCGCCGAACTCAAGGCGATCAATGACCGGCTGAGCCAGTCCAACGAGGAACTGGAAATCGCCCGCAGTACCGCCCTCGACATGGCCGAAGCCCGCTCGGTGTTCCTGGCCAACATGAGTCATGAAATTCGCACGCCCCTCAATGGCTTGCTCGGGATGATCGCGCTGTCCCTCGACGGGCCGCTGAATGCCGAACAGCAGCAACAGCTGTCGATCGCCCATGACTCAGGCAAAGTGCTGGTGGAATTGCTCAACGATATTCTCGATTTGTCGAAGTTCGATGCCGGTCAGCTCGAACTCGAACACATCCCCTTCGACCTTGGCTCACTGATCGAAGACACCGCCAACCTGTTGTCGCAGAACGCCGCCCCCAGCGTCGAACTGACCTGCCTGATCGATCCGCACTTCCCCGCACTGGTGCTCGGCGATCCGACCCGGGTCCGGCAGATTGTCAGTAATCTGCTGTCCAACGCCCTCAAGTTCACCCGTTTCGGGCGCGTCGACGTGCGCCTTTCGACGCTTGGGGACGGTGTCAGAATCGAAGTGTGCGACACCGGCATCGGCATCGCTCAGGATGCCCAGGTCAAGATCTTTCAGCCTTTCACCCAGGCCGGTGCCGGTATTACCCGCCAATTTGGTGGCACCGGGCTGGGCCTGGCGCTGACCTACAACCTTTGTGAAGCCATGCAGGGGCGCCTGACGATCAGCTCCGAGCCGGGTTTTGGCAGCCAGTTCTGCGCGGACTTGCCATTGCCCGGCCATACCCGTGCAATGCCTGCCGTTTTGCTCAAGGGCAAAGTCGTCGCCATCACGGCCGCCAGCAGCGGGCTGGGTGAACTGCTCAACAGCCTGTTGTCTGGCTGGGGGCTGGACTATGAACGACGCTCCATGGATGACTCACTGCTTGGCCTGACAGCCGACGTGCTCATCACCGACTGCCCCGAATGTCTGTTCAATTTGCGCCCCACCCTTGGCGCCCCGATCCTGCTGGTCACCGCTTATGGCAACTTCATGCCCAGCGAAGAGGCCAACGCCCTCGCCCCCTTGCAACAACAGGCACGCCCCCTGGCACGCAATACCTTGTATCAGACGTTGCGGCGGATCCTGCAACCGGAAACCCACCCGATCAACGATCCCCGACTCGACACGCAATGCCCGCAACGCCGCGGGCGCGTGCTGCTGGTGGAAGATAATCCGGTCAACCAACTGGTGGCCAAGGGCATGCTCGGCAAACTTGGCTGCGAGGTCGCCACTGCGGCTCATGGTGCCGAGGCCCTGGATCAACTCGAACTACGGGAGTTCGACCTGGTGCTGATGGACTGCAACATGCCGGTGATGGATGGCTATGAAGCCAGCCGGCAAATCCGCCGCAGCGGACGCTGGCCCCAACTGCCCATCGTCGCCCTGACCGCCAATGCCATGTCGGAAGAGCGCGAACGCTGTCGTGCCGCGGGCATGAGCGACTACCTGGCCAAACCCTTCCGGCGAGAAGAACTGGCCGCCCTGCTGGACTTGTGGGTTCCCGCTACGACAGCGCCTTGATCTGTCCCAACAGGTTATCGAGACCATCGCGCAACTCGTTGAGACGATTCAGGTCGACCCCGCTGTCGCACAATAGACGAGCCTTGAGTGGCCCGACCTGATCGCGCAAGGCCATGCCGGCCGGCGACAGGCTCAGATGCACTTCACGCTCATCGCGCGCCGAACGCTGGCGCTGCACCAGTTGCAGTTGTTCGAGGCGCTTGAGCAACGGGGTCAGCGTGCCGGAATCCAGAGCCAAACGCTCACCCAATGCCTTCACGGTCGGTTGCTCCGGGGCTGCTTCCTGCCACTCCCAAAGCACTAGCATCGCCAGGTACTGAGGGTAAGTCAGGCCCAACTGATCGAGCATTGGCTTGTAGGCGCGAATGACCGCACGGGAAGCAGCGTACAGCTTGAAACACAGCTGGCTGTCGAGCTTCAGGGAATCGACTGACAAGGTATTCATTTGAGCAGGGCTTCGATCTCGCGGGTCAGGTCCTGCGGCTTGGTCGCCGGAGCGAAGCGCTTGACCAGTTGCCCGTCTTTGCCAATCAGGAACTTGGTGAAGTTCCACTTGATGCCCTGGGAACCCAGCACACCGGGTGCGCGCTTTTTCAACTGCACGAACAGGGGATGGGCGCCGGCACCATTGACTTCGATCTTTTTGAACAGCGGGAAGCTGACACCGAAGTTCAGCTCGCAGAATTCGGAGATCGCCCCTTCATTGCCCGGCTCTTGCTTGCCGAACTGGTTGCAGGGAAAACCGAGCACCACCAGCCCCTGGTCCTTGTAGGTCTGCCAAAGCTCTTCCAGGCCTTTGTACTGCGGAGTGAAACCGCACTTGCTGGCCGTGTTGACCACCAGCACGGCCTTGCCGGCGAAATCCCCCAGGGTCTTTTGCTCACCCTTGATCGTGGTGCAAGGGATGCTCAGCAGGTTGTCGCTCATGATGAAAGCTCCGGATTCGGGAAGATGAGCCAAACATAGCGAGCAATTGAATTGTGTGCAATTTAAATAATTGATTTCCCCCTACGGATTTACTGTAGGAGCTGGCTTGCCAGCGAAGGCGGCCTCAAATGCAATGCGGTATTTGAGACTTCTTCGCTGGCAAGCCAGCTCCTACAGGGCTCGCATTACTCGCGTGGAACGAGGTCCAGGCACACCGAATTGATGCAATAGCGCAGGCCTGTTGGCGGCGGGCCGTCGGGAAAAACGTGGCCCAGGTGCGCGTCGCATTTGGCGCAGACCACTTCGGTGCGGATCATGCCGTGGCTGACATCACGGATTTCGGTCATGGCGCTGTCGCCGATCGGCGCGTAGAAGCTCGGCCAGCCGCAACCCGAGTCGAACTTGGTTTTGGAGTCGAACAGCGGCTCGCTACAGCAGATGCAGTGGTACACACCGTCGGTCCTGGTGGCGTTGTACTTGCCGGAAAACGGTCGTTCGGTGCCTTTGAGGCGGCACACGTTGTACTGCTCTGGATCGAGCATTGCCTTCCATTCTTCCAGGGTTTTTTCCAACTTTTCCATCATCACACCTCAGCGGCTGAAAAAGCCCGATCTGTACCTTTTCCACGGATCGGGCGGCACGTATGATTGCGCCTCGTCAAACGCCAGTCTGGCAGCCAGACCACGCGCATTCAAACGGAAATATGGGTGCTGCATCTCAAGGCGTCAGGCCTGTGTGAATACGCAGGATTCCCAGCACGGCTATCCAAACGCCGCCTGGATCGTTCATTTTCGGGAACACATCGCCATGCAGGTCAGCAAATCGAACAAGCTCGCCAACGTCTGCTATGACATTCGCGGCCCGGTGCTCAAGCACGCCAAACGCCTGGAAGAGGAAGGCCATCGCATCCTCAAGCTGAACATCGGCAACCCGGCGCCTTTTGGGTTCGAAGCGCCGGATGAAATCCTCCAGGACGTGATCCGCAACCTGCCGACCGCGCAGGGCTATAGCGACTCCAAGGGCCTGTTCAGTGCGCGCAAGGCCGTGATGCAGTATTACCAGCAAAAGCAGGTAGAAGGCGTCGGCATCGAAGACATCTACCTGGGCAACGGCGTTTCCGAACTGATCGTGATGTCCATGCAAGCCCTGCTCAACAATGGCGACGAAGTGCTGGTGCCTGCGCCTGACTATCCGTTGTGGACCGCAGCTGTAAGCCTTTCGGGCGGTAATCCGGTGCATTACCTGTGCGACGAGCAGGCCAACTGGTGGCCGGACCTGGCCGACATCAAGGCCAAGATCACCCCGAACACCAAGGCACTGGTGATCATCAACCCGAACAACCCGACCGGCGCGGTGTATTCGAAGGAAGTGCTGCTGGGCATGCTGGAACTGGCCCGCCAGCACAATCTGGTGGTGTTCTCCGACGAGATCTACGACAAGATCCTCTACGACGATGCCGTGCACATCTGCACCGCCTCCCTGGCGCCGGACTTGCTGTGCCTGACCTTCAACGGCCTGTCCAAGTCCTATCGCGTGGCCGGTTTCCGTTCCGGCTGGATCGCCATTTCCGGCCCGAAACACCACGCCCAGAGCTACATCGAAGGCATCGACATGCTGGCGAACATGCGCCTGTGCGCCAACGTGCCCAGCCAGCATGCAATCCAGACCGCCCTGGGTGGCTATCAGAGCATCAATGACCTGGTGCTGCCGCCGGGCCGCTTGCTGGAACAACGCAACCGCACCTGGGAATTGCTCAACGACATTCCGGGCGTGAGCTGCGTCAAGCCGATGGGGGCGCTGTATGCCTTCCCGCGGATCGACCCCAAGGTCTGCCCGATCCATAACGACGAAAAATTCGTCCTCGACCTGCTGCTGTCCGAAAAGCTGCTGGTGGTACAAGGCACCGCATTCAACTGGCCATGGCCAGACCACTTCCGCGTCGTGACCCTGCCACGTGTCGATGACCTGGAGATGGCCATCGGGCGCATCGGCGGCTTCCTCAAGTCCTACCGCCAGTAAGCGGCCAGTCACCGTGCTACGCGCCTGCTCGTCGCACGGTGATTCACCCGGCAACACTGGTCTGCATTGCGCCGCCGGCTGCCGCTTTGCCCGCTGCCAGTTAACGCCTCGCATGGTCGCGCCTGACAAAGGCGGGGCCTTCGACATGAATTGACTGACAAACACCTCCTCCACTCGCCTCGGAAACGCCCTGCAAGCAGCTAGACTGTTGCCGTAGGACACAGTTTGAAATAGTCACCCGGTTGAATACACCGGCGCAGCACCTTATATACCCCGCAGTACGCTACATCTTTAGCATGAGGAGATTTCTACAACCATGATGCGCATCCTGCTGTTCTTGGCCACTAACCTGGCGGTCGTGCTGATTGCCAGCATCACCCTGAGCCTTTTCGGCTTCAACGGGTTCATGGCGGCCAATGGGGTTGACCTCAACCTCAATCAGCTGCTGATTTTCTGTGCGGTCTTTGGTTTCGCCGGTTCGCTGTTCTCGCTGTTCATCTCCAAGTGGATGGCGAAGATGAGCACCAGCACCCAGATCATCACCCAGCCACGCACCCGTCACGAGCAATGGCTGCTGCAAACCGTCGAGCAACTGTCCCGCGAAGCCGGGATCAAGATGCCCGAAGTCGGTATCTTCCCGGCCTACGAGGCGAACGCCTTCGCCACCGGCTGGAACAAGAACGACGCACTGGTCGCGGTCAGCCAGGGTTTGCTCGAGCGCTTCTCGCCGGATGAAGTGAAAGCCGTCCTGGCCCACGAAATCGGCCACGTAGCTAACGGCGACATGGTCACCCTGGCGCTGATCCAGGGCGTGGTGAACACCTTCGTGATGTTCTTCGCACGGATCATCGGCAATTTCGTCGACAAAGTGATCTTCAAGAACGAAGAAGGCCAGGGCATTGCCTACTACGTCGCGACCATCTTCGCCGAACTGGTTCTGGGCATCCTGGCCAGCGCCATCGTCATGTGGTTCTCGCGCAAGCGTGAATTCCGTGCCGACGAAGCCGGTGCAAACCTGGCCGGCACCGCCGCGATGATTGGCGCCCTGCAACGCCTGCGGGCGGAACAAGGCCTGCCGGTGCACATGCCCGACACCCTGAATGCCTTCGGCATCAACGGTGGCATCAAGCAAGGGTTCGCGCGCATGTTCATGAGCCACCCGCCACTGGAAGAGCGTATCGACGCCCTGGCTCGTCGTCGGGGCTGAGAGAACCCGATGTAAACTAGAAGGCCCGCAGCGATGCGGGCCTTTTTATTGGCTTGAATATAGTAGGAGCCGGCTTGCTGGCGATGGCGTAGCGTCAGTCGATATCAATGTGAAAGATCCGCCGCTATCGCCAGCAAGCCGGCTCCTACAACCAATACTGGTTACCGACTGGAAACCCGATACACCCGCTCCTCAAGCCGGGCAACCCCCGCTTCCAGAAATTTCCCGCTCTCGCTCAACACATCCTGATCTTCCAGAATTTTCAGGGTCCACGCGGCCCCGAACAACCGCTGCACTTCTTCATCGAGTACCGCGAATGGCGGTCCCGGCAGTTGCGCCTGGTCGTAATCCAGGGTGATCAACAGTCCGAGGGACTCTGCGGGCAATATTCGCTTCAAATGGTCGGCATAACGTTCACGCATTGCCGCCGGCAACGCAATCAACGCCGCGCGATCATAAAGCGCAGAGCAATCGGCCGTATCGCCGGCACTCAGCGAGAAAAAATCACCACACCACAGTTCAATCGATCCTGCCCGGTAGACCTTGAACGGCCCTTGCTCGCTGACCGCGGGATCGAAACCGTGCTCGGCGAAGAAATCCTCCACGGCTTTTTCCGACAACTCGACCCCCAGGACTTCATGCCCCTGGTGGGCCAGCCACAACAAATCCAGGCTTTTGCCGCACAAGGGCACCAGCACGCGCGTACCTTCCTCCAGCCCCAACTGCGGCCAGAACCGTCGCAGATGCGGGTTCACCTGCGGAAGGTGAAAGCCGATCTGATTCGACGCCCACTTCTTGTGCCAAAACTCCGGCTGCATAACTAACCCCGAAAATTCGATCAAAACACCCTAAAACTTATATTAGATTTAGATTAATGATCTGACTGAAGATGTTGCATCTTAACTCTCAGGAGCTCGTTCATGTTCCCCAGCCTGTACATATCCCACGGTTCCCCCATGCTCGCTCTGGAGCCCGGCGCCAGCGGGCCGGCACTCGCCCGCCTGGCCGCTGCAATACCGAAGCCCAAGGCCATCGTGATTGTGTCTGCGCACTGGGAAAGCGATGAGCTGCTGGTCAGCGGCAATCCACAACCGGAAACCTGGCATGACTTCGGTGGTTTTCCCAAAGCCCTGTTCGAAGTCCAGTACCCGGCTCCCGGCGATCCACGACTCGCCGCAGAGGTTACCGGGTTAC
This sequence comes from Pseudomonas sp. GM55, assembly GCF_000282395.1. Classification (NCBI taxonomy): domain Bacteria; kingdom Pseudomonadati; phylum Pseudomonadota; class Gammaproteobacteria; order Pseudomonadales; family Pseudomonadaceae; genus Pseudomonas; species Pseudomonas sp. GM55. The sequence continues at coordinate 112,323 of NZ_AKJJ01000035.1, forward strand.
TGAAAACCGCAGGCTTTCCTGCGCGTATCGACAGCAATCGGCCTTTCGACCATGGCGTCTGGGTGCCTTTATCGCTGATGTACCCGCAAGCAGACATCCCGATTGTGCAGGTATCACTGCCCACCCGTGGCGGCCCCGCTCTGCAGACCCGCGTTGGCCATGCGCTAGCCAGCCTGCGCGAGCACGGCGTCCTGCTGATCGGCTCCGGCAGCATCACTCACAACCTGCGGGAACTGGACTGGCATGCCGGCCCCGAGAGCGTGGAGCCCTGGGCCCTGGCGTTTCGCGACTGGATGATCGAGAAACTCGCAGCGAACGACGAAGCTGCGTTGCACGACTATCGCGCGCAAGCACCCAATGCCGCGCGCAACCATCCCAGCGACGAACACTTGTTGCCGCTGTACTTTGCCCGCGCCGCCGGTGGGCAGTTCAGCATTGCCCATCAGGGGTTCACCATGGGGGCGCTGGGAATGGATATTTATCGCTTCGGTTGAGCGCAAACCGAGCCGCGAAGACCGCACCGCCGATTGAAAGGCAAAAAAAATCCCCGAACCAGTCGGGGATTTTTCATGTTCGATCAATCAGCCCGAGAGCGGATCAATCTTCGCGGTAGCGACGCAGCTTCAACTGCTTGCCGGCAACGCGAGTGTCCTTCAGCTTGGTCAGCAACTTCTCAAGACCATCTTCCGGCAGCTCGACGAGGCTGAAGCTGTCACGCACCTGGATGCGACCGATGGCTTCACGCGCCAGACCACCCTCGTTGAGGATGGCGCCCAACAGGTTCTTGGCGGCGATACCGTCACGCGCTCCCAGCGCGGTACGGCAACGTGCACGGCCTTCGCCCAGTGGCATCGGAGCACGACGCTCGCGGTCGCCACGCTCAGGACGATCACCGGAACGCTCTGGACGATCGCCACGCGGTGCATTGTTCGGCACCAGTGGACGCTCTTTCTCGATAGCGGCCAGGTTCAGCGCTTGACCGTTGGTTGCCTTGCGCAGCAGAGCAGCGGCCAGGGCACGCGGGCTGCAACCGATGTCGGCGGTCAGGCGATCCAGCAGATCACCGTGGGTCGATTCGGCTTCAGCCACCAGCGGCGACAGGCTGTTGGTCAGCTTCTTGATGCGAGCATCCAGAACGGCTTGAGCGTCCGGCAGGCGAACTTCAGCAACCTTTTGACCGGTTACACGCTCGATCACTTGCAGCATGCGGCGCTCACGCGGAGTCACCAGCAGCAGTGCACGACCTTCGCGACCGGCACGGCCGGTACGGCCGATACGGTGAACGTAGGACTCAGGATCGTACGGCATGTCAACGTTGAACACGTGAGTGATGCGTGGAACGTCCAGGCCACGAGCGGCAACGTCGGTCGCCACAACGATGTCCAGACGGCCATCCTTGAGGGAGTCGATCACGCGCTCACGCTGGTTCTGGGCGATGTCACCGTTCAGCGCAGCGGCTTTGTAGCCTTTGGCTTCCAGGGCACTGGCCAGGTCCAGGGTCGCTTGCTTGGTGCGCACGAACATGATCAGGGCGTCGAAATCTTCCACTTCCAGCAAGCTGAGAACGGCCGAAGTCTTCTGGTCAGCGTGAACCAGCAGGTGAGCCTGCTCGATCGCGGTAACGGTTTGGGTCTTGCTCTGAATCTTGACGTGCTTCGGATCGCGCAGGTGGCGTTCGGCGATGGCACGGATCGATTGCGGCAAGGTCGCCGAGAACAGTACGGTCTGACGGGTTTCCGGCATGGCCTTGAAGATGACTTCCAGGTCGTCCATGAAGCCCAGCTTGAGCATTTCGTCGGCTTCGTCGAGAACCAGGTGGTTCACGGTCGCCAGTACTTTTTCGTCGCGACGCAGGTGGTCGCACAGACGGCCCGGAGTGGCGACAACGATTTGTGCGCCATTACGGATTGCTTTCAGTTGCGGGCCCATCGGCGCGCCGCCGTAGACAGCCACAACAGTCACGCCCGGCATTTGCTTGGCGTAGGTTTCGAAAGCGGTTGCAACTTGTAGCGCCAACTCACGAGTTGGGGCCAGGATCAGAGCTTGCGGCTCGCGCTTGGACGGATCAATGCGGTGCAGAATTGGCAGGGCAAAGGCAGCGGTTTTACCGGTACCGGTTTGCGCCTGACCAATCATATCGTGACCGGCGAGAATGATCGGGATCGACTGCTGCTGAATGGCCGAAGGCTCTTCATAGCCGGTAGCGACTACTGCAGCGACAATATTGGGATGAAGTTCAAGAGCGGCGAAGCCGCCGATTTCCTGGGTCATGGGTCTGCCTCTAAGTGCATCCGCAAAGACCCATGCTCCAAAGCTGCACATGCCGTGTTGAGACTCAAGAGTCGCCCTGGCAGCTTTGTCGGCGGGGATTTGCGAAAACGAATGAATGAAAAGAATCGTCAAGGAAGAGTCCGCTGGGCGGACGTGCAGCCGAAGCTGGCTTCGGGGAATTGCGCTACCTAAACGCGGCCCGGTTAAAGGCCGGCGCGCACTATACCGGAATTCGCCCGAAAAGGGAGCTTTTTTTATCGAAAATCCACCGGATACACCGTTGTGTCACAGGCTTTGCGAATAATCGGTCAGCCGTCTATTTTTCAAAGGCCCGGCCTTGCGGGTGATGGCGCTAAAACGGTTCACCCTTTGCCGTGCAGACCGCAGGTCCCCGCACGCCTTTCCTACCCCGAGGATCGCTCCATGAATCAGCCCAGCTCCAGTCGAGTCAGCCGCGAACGGCGTGGTCATGTGTTCCTGATCGGTCTGGATCGGGTGGCCAAGCGCAACGCCTTTGACCTCGACCTGCTCAACGAATTGAGCCTGGCCTATGGCGAGTTCGAAGCCGACAGTGAGGCGCGTGTGGCGGTGGTGTTCGGTCATGGCGAGCACTTTACCGCCGGGCTCGATCTGGTCAATGCCAGCGTCACGCTCGCAGAAGGCTGGCAAGTCCCCCCTGGCGGCTGTGACCCGTGGGGGGTGTTCGCAGGTCCCAGGGTCAGCAAGCCGGTAATCGTCGCCGCCCAGGGCTACTGCCTGACCATCGGCATCGAATTGATGCTGGCCGCCGATATCAACCTGTGCGCCAGCAACACCCGGTTCGCCCAGATGGAAGTGCAACGCGGGCTCTTCCCGTTCGGCGGTGCCACCCTGCGCCTGCATCAGGTCGCCGGCTGGGGTAATGCCATGCGCTGGTTGTTGACCGGGGATGAATTCGACGCCCGTGATGCGCTGCACCTGGGCCTGGTGCAGGAAGTCATGGCCAGTGAGGACTTGCTACCCCGGGCGGTTGAACTGGCCGAGCGGATCGCCCGCCAGGCACCGCTTGGGGTGCAGGCGACGCTGATGTCGGCGCGACAGGCCCGGTATGAAGGAGAAACCGCAGCGGCGCAGGGGTTGCCAGCGCTGGTCAAGAAGTTGATGGCCAGCGAGGATATCAAGGAAGGTGTGCGGTCGATGGTGGAGCGACGGCCTGGCGTGTTCAAAGGGGTTTAGCCTTTGCAGTGGCTTTGAGGGCCTCTTCGCGGGCAAGCCCGCTCCCACAGTTTCCGGGTCAAACGTCATATTTTTGTACGACTCAAAACCCTGTGGGAGCGGGCTTGCCCGCGAAGAGGCCCGGATAGTCAGCACAATCATGTAGCCGGGCGAATGCACTTGATCAACGAATCCAGCGAATACCCCAACCGCGGAGCCAGCGCTTCGGCGCGCGCGATCAGGCCGTCCATATCCAGTTCCTGATCCAGCTCCGACGGCACGATCAGAATCACGTTGCCCTCCTTCACCGGCAGCTCCCAGTAATGCCGGTGATACAAACCGCGCAACAAAGCGGCACCCAAGGGTTTGCCATCGTCGGTAGCCCATTGATTGATGACCAGCCAGCCACCCGGATTCAATCGCTTCTGGCAGTTTTCCAGAAAGCTCCAGGCCAGGTGACCGACACCCGGACCGACATCGGTATAGAGGTCGACGAAAATCAGATCCGCCGACTCGGCAGTGTCGAGCAGCTCCAGCGCATCGCCAACACGGATGTACAGGCGCGGATCGTCATCCAGCCCCAGGTATTCAATGGCCAGGCGCGGTACGTCCGGGCGCAGTTCAATGGCTTCGACATCTTCCAGCGGCAGGAACTTGAGACAGGCCTGAGTCAGCGTCCCGGCGCCGAGGCCGAGAAACAGCGCACTTTCCGGATGCTCGTGGCACAGCGCGCCGATCAGCATCGCCCGGGTATAGTCGTATTCGAGCCAGCTCGGATCGGCCGTGAACACGCAGCTTTGCTCGATGGCATCACCGAACTCGAGAAAACGGTAATCGGCCACTTCCAGCACACGAATCACGCCGAACTCGTCCTGTACCTCGGCGAGCAGATGCTCGACGCGCTCCTCAGTCATTTCATCTCCTGATCGTCACCGGGGCCGGCAACGCAATAACACCGCGTGTAGAGAGCGGCAAAGGCGAGATTGTCGGCGAAGCGACGGGAACAGGTCACGCACTAATTTGCTGATAACATGGAGGTCCGAGCGAAAACACTAGAGACCGTGATGAGCCAACCCTGGAGTCCCGACAGCTGGCGCGCCCTGCCGATCCAGCAACAACCCCAATACCCCGACGCCGCGCATTTGCAGCAGGTCGAGCAGACCCTGGCCAGCTATCCGCCACTGGTGTTTGCCGGTGAAGCCCGGGAGTTGCGCCGTCAGTTTGCCGAGGTGACCCAGGGCCGCGCGTTTCTGTTGCAGGGTGGCGACTGTGCCGAAAGCTTCGCCGAATTCTCCGCCGCGAAAATTCGCGACACCTTCAAGGTGTTGTTGCAGATGGCGATCGTGATGACCTTTGCCGCCGGCTGCCCGGTGGTCAAGGTCGGGCGCATGGCCGGGCAGTTCGCCAAGCCGCGCTCGGCCAACGACGAAACCATCGATGGCGTGACCCTGCCCGCCTACCGTGGCGACATCGTCAACGGCATCGGTTTCGACGAAAAAAGCCGCGTGCCGGATCCCGAGCGCCTGTTGCAGTCTTATCACCAGTCCACCGCCACCCTGAACCTGTTGCGCGCGTTCGCCCAGGGCGGGTTTGCCGATCTGCATCAGGTGCACAAGTGGAACCTGGACTTCATTGCCAACTCGGCGCTGGCGGAAAAATACAGCCACCTGGCCGACCGCATCGATGAAACCCTGGCGTTCATGCGCGCCTGCGGCATGGACAGCTCGCCGCAGCTGCGCGAAACCAGCTTCTTCACCGCCCACGAAGCGTTGCTGCTGAACTACGAAGAAGCCTTCGTGCGTCGCGACAGCCTGACCAATGATTACTACGACTGCTCGGCCCACATGCTGTGGATCGGCGACCGCACCCGCCAGCTCGACGGTGCCCACGTCGAATTCCTGCGCGGGGTGAACAACCCGATCGGGGTCAAGGTCGGCCCGAGCATGAACCCGGACGACCTGATTCGCCTGATCGACGTGCTCAACCCGGACAACGATCCCGGCCGCCTGAACCTGATCGCACGGATGGGCGCGAACAAGGTCGGCGATCACCTGCCGCAGCTCATCCGCGCCGTCCAGCGTGAAGGCAAGCAGGTGCTGTGGAGTTCCGACCCGATGCACGGCAACACGATCAAGGCCAGCAGTGGCTACAAGACCCGCGACTTCGCGCAGATCCTTGGCGAGGTGAAGCAGTTCTTCCAGGTGCACGAAGCCGAAGGCAGCTATGCCGGTGGTATCCATATCGAAATGACCGGGCAGAACGTCACCGAGTGCATCGGAGGTGCGCGGCCGATTACCGAGGACGGTTTGTCGGATCGCTACCACACCCATTGCGACCCGCGGATGAATGCCGATCAGTCGCTGGAGCTGGCGTTTTTGATTGCCGAGACTCTGAAGCAGGTTCGGCGGTAAATAGCATGAAGCCTATCGCTAGCAAGCCAGCTCCTACAAAAGCGGATTTATCCCTGTAGGAGCTGGCTTGCCAGCGATGGCGTCGGCTCAATCACCTTCGATCCGTGCCAATGCCACCCGTAACCGCACCGCACTCGCCCGCGGGCAATTCAACTGAATCTGCGCCAACCCCAGCCAATCCGCCATCTGCCGCAGATTGACCGCCAATGCCAGCATCCCTTCGTCGTCCAGCCCGGACTCCTCTTCATGCACCGCATGCACTGCCAAACGGCCGGTCGCCCGCTCGGCGCGCAGATCGACCCGTGCGGCAATCCGTTCATTGTGCAAAAACGGCAGGACGTAGTAGCCATAAACGCGCTTGTCCTGCGGCGTGTAGATCTCCAACCGGTAGCGGAAATCAAACAGCCGCTCGGTCCGGCTGCGTTCCCAGATCAGCGAATCGAACGGCGAGAGCAATGCACTGGCCGCGACTTTGCGCGGCACTTTTGGCTCGGGCAGACAATAACCCGGTTGTCGCCAACCCTCGATTTCGCAGGTCAGCAGTTCACCGACCTCGACCAACTCAGCCAAACGCTGGCGACTGTCCGCAAGGTTCAAGCGGAAATAGTCACGCAAGTCCTTCTCCGTACCGACACCCAAGGCCGTTGCCGCATGCCGCAACAGGCCGCGCTGGGCGTCGTCTTCACTCAGGACAGGGTGTGCAAGAATCGCCGAAGGAATCACCCGCTCCGGCAGATCGTAGAGCCTTTCGAATCCGCGCCGTCCGGCAACGGTCACTTCACCGGCAGCGAACAGCCATTCCAGCGCATGCTTTTCCACGCTCCAGTCCCACCAGGGTCCAGCCCGTTCCTGACGGGTCGACAGGCTCCCGGCGCCAAGCGCGCCCTGCTCCTCAACCGAAGCCAGCACCCGCCGAATCGTGTCTTGCTGTTCACGCCCAAAACGCGCCAATTGCTGATAAATGTCTTCGCCACGACTTGCACGCTGCATGCGCCAGCGCATCAACGGATACATGGAAAGAGGCAGCAACGAGGCTTCATGGCCCCAGTACTCGAATAGCGTTCGTCTTCGGCCCTGACTCCAGGCAGCCTGGTCGAGCAAATCGGAAGAATAATTGCCGAGGCGGGAAAACAGCGGAAGGTAGTGCGAACGCACCAATGCATTGACCGAATCGATCTGCAAAATGCCCAGCCGTTCGATCAGGCGATTGAGCCCGGCAGCCTTGATCGCCGCTGGCGGCTGTCGCCCGTTGAACCCTTGGGCGGCCAGCGCCAGACGCCGAGCCTGTTTGAGGGTAAAGGACAATGTTGCGGGCATGGGCATCTCCTTGTCTGCTCGCAACCTACCTCACCGGTAAGGGGTTTGTGTAGCGTGGCATTCATCATTTATGCATCGGATCATTCCAGAACGGTTTGATCGACTCGTTCTCCACATCTGCACGGCTCATGCCGATGTCCTTGAGCGCTTCGTCGCTCAAGCTCGCCAGCAGTTCGCGCTCGCGATGCAGTTCGTACCAGCGGCCGAACTTGTGCAGCAGATCGGATATCAGGTGAATCGAGTGTTTTTCTGCACCGTGGAACTCATGTTGACCTTTCATCTTGTTGCCCTCCGTTTGGATGGCTCCAGTCTCGCGCCGGGTCTAAGATCAATCCAACGAATGTTTCTGATGTCACATATCTCGGAGATTGATGGATGTCCGCCTACCCGAGTATCGATACCGAAGTGTTGCGCACCTTCGTCGCCATCGCCGACCAGGGCGGCTTTACCCGCGCCGGCGAAATGGTCAACCGCACCCAGTCAGCCGTCAGCATGCAGATGAAACGACTGGAAGAAGATGTGCTGCAGCGCCAGTTGTTCCAGCGCGACGGACGGCAGGTGCGACTGACGGCCGAAGGCCAGGTGTTGTTGGGCTATGCACGGCGGATCCTCAAGCTGCACAGCGAGGTCTTCAATACCCTGCGTGAACCCGACATGGTCGGCACAGTGCGCATCGGTACGCCGGACGATTATGTGATGCGATTCCTCCCGGGGATTCTGCGCCGATTTGCCCAGTCCTACCCGCTGATTCAGATAGAAGTGCACTGCGAATCATCGAAACAGCTGTTGATGCGACAGGATCTGGACCTGTCCATCGTGACCCGCGAACCGGGCAGCGAAATCGGCCAGCTGTTGCGCAAGGAACGTTTTGTCTGGGCCGAGGCGCAATGCTACAGCGCTCACGAGCAGACCCCGCTGCCGCTGGCGATGTTCAACAGTGATTGCTTCTGCCGCCAGTGGGCCTGCAATGCCCTGGATGCCCAAGGGCGCGATTACCGGGTGGCGTACAACAGCGACAGCCTGTCGGCGATCATGGCCGTGGTCAGCGCCGGCCTGGCCGTCACCGCGCAGCTTGAAAGCCTGATCACCGCGGACATGCGCATCCTCGGTGAAGCCGAAGACCTGCCGCTGCTGCCCGAGGCCAGCATCATGCTCGTGCGCAACCTGCATAATCCGTCACCGATCACCGAATGCCTGGCCGAACACATCGTTGAAGGCTTCAAACTTTGAAGGCGAGCATCACCGCACAGAACACCAGGAACCCGCAAAACAGCCCGCGCAGCAGCCGCTCCGGTAAAGCGTGGGCAACCTTCACGCCCCAACTGATGCTCATCAGCCCTCCGACCGCCAAAGGAAAGCCGATCATCCAGTTGACCTGATGGTGCACGGCGTAAGTCACCAGAGTCACTCCCGTACTCGGCAAGGCCAGCGCCAACGACAACCCCTGCGCAACCACCTGGCTGGTGCTGAACAGACTGGTCAGCACTGGTGTCGCCACCACCGCGCCACCCACGCCGAACAACCCACCCATCGTGCCGGATGCAGCTCCAAGCAAGCCCAGCCAGGGCCATGAGTATTTCATCTGCGATGCCGCCGGTGCACTGGCGGCGAACATGCGAACGAGGTTGTACGCCGACAGCGCGATCAGAAAGGCGACAAAGCCTATGCGCATGATTTGTGCATCAATGCCCACCGCCCAGATCGATCCGAGCCAGGCGAAGCAGAACCCCATGATGGCCAGCGGTAACGCGTGGCGCAGTTCGATCCGGTTGCGCTGATGATAACGCCACAGCGCCAGCATCACGTTCGGCACCACCATCACCAACGCTGTGCCCTGAGCAATCTGCTGGTCGAGCCCGAACAGCACGCCCAGCAACGGAATGGCGATCAGGCCGCCGCCGATTCCAAACAAACCGCCAAGCGTGCCCAGGGCGGCGCCGAAGACCAGATACATCAGAAACTCAATCACCGCCGATTTCTCCTCACGTCACGCTAGCGATCCTACGCAGTTGTTTCTGGCGCGGAAACGCACAGCGACGCACAATGGCTGTGCCAAATCCGCACAAGCGCAGACCTGCCATGAACCCCAATCAACTGACCGATCAACTGGCCTTGTTCCTTGATGTGCTGGAAACCGGCAGCTTTTCCGCCGCCTCGCGCCGTCACCCGATGACCCCTTCGGCGGTGGCACGGCGGATCGACAGCCTGGAAAACGCGGTTGGCAGTCAGCTGTTCATCCGCAGCACCCATGCGGTACGCGCCACCCCGGCGGGATTGGCCTTTGCCGAGCGAGCACGGCGGATCGTCGCCGAGTTGCGCCTGGCCCGGGCCGAAGCGGTTTCCTTGAGTAGTGCGCCGGAAGGCCTGATCCGTATCGATGCGCCAGCAGCCTTCGGGCGCCGGCACCTGGCACCGGTGATTGCCGATTTCCTCATGCTCTATCCGGGACTCGATGTGCAACTGCACCTGATCGACAGTTTCGTCGACATGCAGGGCCAGAACCTTGGCAAGGTCGATCTGGTGCTGCGCGCCGGGCAATTGGCCGACACCCGACTGGTGGCCACGCCACTGGCGAGCATGGTGCGAATCGCTTGCGCCAGCCCTGATTATTTACGGCGTCGCGGCGTGCCGACCGATCCGTCACAGCTGATAGAACACGACGGACTCGACTGGGATGGCCTGGCCCCGCTTTTCGCCTGGCGTTTCGAGCGGGACGGGCAAATGCAGTTGCACCGGCCGGCGCGGGTGCGCATGAGCGCCAATAATGCCGAGGCACTGGTATGCGGCGCATTGGCCGGACTGGGTATCGCGCACCTGCCAACCTGGCTGGCCAGCGAGTACCTGTTGCGCGGTGAATTGCTGCCGTTGTTCTGCGACAGCGGCCTGCCGAAACCGGAAAGCACCGGTATCTATGCCTTGCGCCTGGAACAACAACCCAACTCACGCAGTCGCTTGTTGCTGGAGTACCTGAAAACCCGCTTCAGCCCGGTTCCGCCCTGGGATCTGGTGCTGCAAACCCATTTGCAACGGCACTGATCAGAATTATCTGGCGCATTAAAGATTCGCCCGCTAGATTCTTAAGATCACAGATCAAGGCTTCGACATGACCACCGAGCGCAATACCCCGGATAACTGCGACAACCTGCTGTTGGACAATCAGGCCTGCTTCGCCCTGCATTCCACTTCGCTGATGATGACCAAGGTCTACAAACCCCTGCTGCAAGCGCTGGGCCTGACCTACCCGCAATACCTGGCGATGATGGTGTTGTGGGAACGGGACGGTCTGACCGTAGGCGAAATCAGCACGCGGTTGCTGACCGACCCTGGCTCGTTGACACCGTTGCTCAAGCGCCTGGAAGCCGAAGGCCTGCTCAGCCGAACCCGCAGCCGTGAAGACGAGCGCGTGGTGATCGTCGAGCTCACCGAACAGGGCCGGGCGCTGCGCGACAAAGCCCGCGATATTCCCCAGTGCATCCTCGGCGCCAGCGGGATGACACTTGAGCGCCTGCAAAACCTGCAGGCGGAACTGCAGGAGTTGCGTCGCCACCTGCAAGACAGCCTCTAGCCTCCAACCCACCACAAATCCCCCTGTGGGAGCGAGCAAGCTCGCTCCCACAGTAGCTCTGCAGCCCACTAGAAAATCGGGTTCGCCACCTTCTCCTGAAAAAATCCCTGCTGAAAAAATCCCCCCTCGATAGCTCTAGTTCAATACTTCCAACCAAAACCGCTGCACAGCCTTCCGCTTTTTTCAGATTTTTTTGAAATTTTATATTGCGCGCAAAACATTAGCGCGATACATTTATTTCGCACTTACTTAGCGCGCAAACATTTAGCGCAAATACATCAAACCCTGAACGAGGCTTTCACCATGCAAACTCTCTACACCGCAATCGCAACTTCCACCGGTGGCCGTGACGGTCGTGCGGTTTCCAGCGACAACATCCTCGACGTAAAACTCGCCACTCCGAAAGAACTCGGCGGTGCTGGCGGCGCAGCCACCAACCCCGAGCAACTGTTCGCCGCCGGCTACTCCGCCTGCTTTATCGGCGCCTTGAAATTCGTCGCCAGCCAGACCAAACGCAGCGTCCCGAACGACGCTTCGATCACCGCCCACGTCGGCATCGGCCAGATCCCTGGTGGCTTTGGCCTGGACATCGACCTGCACATCAACCTGCCGGGTCTGGAACAAGCCGATGCACAAGCACTGGTCGACGCGGCCCACCAGGTCTGCCCGTACTCCAACGCCACCCGCGGCAACGTCGATGTGCGCCTGCACGTGACCGTCTGACCGCCAACCACTCAGGCCCGAACAGGAAACGAACATGAACACTTTCAGCAAAGTCTTGACCGGCACCCTTCTCGCCCTGTCGATCAACGGCGCATTCGCGGGTGATGGCGTTGAACACAACACCCAGGCGTTCCTCGATGTGCTGAATGCCGGCACCGGCAAACCGCTTGAACAGCTCAGCCCGAAAGATGCCCGCGCCGTGCTGGTGGGTGCGCAGGCCGGGGTGAAACTGACACTGCCAAAGGCCGATGTCAGCCAGAAGACCATTCAAGTCGACGGCCAACCGCTAAGCCTGACCATCGTCCGGCCGGCCGGGGTCAAGGGTGAGCTGCCCGTGTTCATGTTCTTCCATGGCGGCGGCTGGGTACTGGGAGATTTCCCGACCCACGAGCGGCTGGTGCGTGACCTGGTGACGGGTTCTGGAGCGGCGGCCGTATTCGTGAACTACACGCCATCGCCGGAAGCGCATTACCCGGTGGCGATCAACCAGGCTTACGCGGCGACCCAATGGGTGGCCGAACACGGTAAAGAGATCAACGTCGATGGCAAGCGCCTGGCGGTGGCCGGCAATAGTGTCGGCGGCAACATGGCGGCCGTGGTTGCGCTGATGGCCAAGGACAAGGGCACACCGGCGATCAAGTTCCAGGTGCTGTTGTGGCCGGTGACTGATGCCAGCTTCGAAACCGCGTCCTACAACCAGTTTGCCGAAGGGCATTTCCTCACCAAAAATGCGATGAAATGGTTCTGGGACAACTACACCACCGACGCCAATCAGCGCAACGAGATCTACGCCTCCCCTCTGCGTGCGACCACCGCCCAGTTGAAGGGATTGCCTCCAGCGCTGGTGCAGACCGCCGGTGCCGATGTGCTGCGCGATGAAGGTGAAGCCTACGCCCGCAAACTGGACGAGGCCGGTGTGCCGGTCACTGCGGTTCGCTACAACGGCATGATCCACGACTACGGTTTGCTCAACGTGGTGAGCCAGGTGCCAGCGGTGCGTTCGGCGATGCTGCAGGCGTCCCAAGAACTCAAGCAACACCTGAAATAACACTGCCCCCTGTAGGAGCGAGCATGCTCGCGATGGTCGTTAACGATAACGCGGGCTATCTGAATGCCCGCGTTGTCGTGGCGTCCATCGCGAGCATGCTCGCTCCTACAGGGGGAGCCTTCAGGCACAAAAAAGCCCGACTCAATGGTCGGGCTTTTTCATTCCTGAAGCTGTGCTTATTTGGCACGGCCTTTGTAGGAACCGCCTTCGCGGGTATCAATCTCGATCATATCGTCGATATTGATGAAGTCAGCAACCGACAGCTCGGTACCGTTCTTCAGTTTGGCAGGCTTCATCACCTTGCCGGAAGTGTCGCCGCGAGCGGAACCTTCGGTGTAGGCAACCTGACGCACGATGGTGGTCGGCAGTTCTACGGAAACCAGACGGCCTTCGAAGAACACGGCTTCGCAAACGTCGGTCATGCCTTCTTCAACGAACGGCAGAACGGCTTCGATGTCTTCGGCGTTCAGCTCGTACATGGTGTAGTCGGTGGTGTCCATGAACGTGTAGGAGTCACCGCTGATGAAGGACAGGGTCGCTTCTTTGCGATCCAGGATCACGTCGTCCAGCTTGTCGTCCGCACCGTATACGGTTTCGGTCTTGTAGCCGGTCAGCAGGTTTTTCAGCTTGGTCTTCATGATCGCGCTGTTACGACCGGACTTGGTGAATTCAGCTTTCTGAACCAGCCAAGGATCGTTGTCGATACGGATCACGGTACCGGGTTTGAGTTCTTTACCAGTTTTCATTGCGAATATCCGAATTTGGATGGGATTTACAAAAATCTAGGCCGCGTATCATATCCAATTTCCATAAAACTGTACCAGCGCCGTGGCAAGATCCGCCTGCAAGGCCTGTTCCAGACACCACGCCTCGGCGTGTTTTTCCAGCTCTGGCCAGTGTTTACGGGTGAATTGCCAGTGGTCGGCCATTTTCTCACCGGCGTTCCACGCCCGCCAGAGACCGCTGATCGCTTCCCGCGCAGGGTCCGAAAGCCCCTTTATATAGAGTTCGAGGAAGGCGTCGAGTTTGTCCAGATGGATATCTTCTTCCTGCCGGTAAATGTGCCACAAAAATGGCCGGCCGGCCCATTGAGCACGCACAAAGGAGTCTTCGCCGCGCACGGCATTGAAATCGCAGCACCACAGCAACCCGTCGTATTGGTCCTGACGGACGAATGGCAGCACTTGCACGGTCAACGCTTCACGTACATGCACGGCACCGGCCGCCAGCCCCTCCACACCGAGCCAGCGTTCGACGTCACCGAGTATCCGCCCTTCCGGCACCAGCAGATGAGTGGACGTCGAATCGCCTGCCATCGCATCGAGCCAACTGGCCAGCCCGGTGTTTTCGTAGGCAAACAATGAGATCAACTGCGCGCCGGGTGCACGATCAATTCCCAAACCTTGCAGGAATTCTTTTTGGGCCTGCGGGTCTTGCTGAAATTGCCGACGACGCTCAAGCAACCCGTGCTCCAGTATCAACCCGCCCGTGCCCTTCTGGAACCCTGGAAAGAAAAAGAACTTCTGTACGTTTTTGTACTTCACCGAGGGCAGACCGTGACAGCCGATCACCCAGTCTTCGGCACTCAGGTAATCGAGGTTCATCCACAGCGGCGTCTTTTCCCTTTCGGCCATGGCGTCCATATAGGCGCTCGGCAATTGGCAGGCGAATGCAGCAATCACCACATCGGCGGCTTCCGTCGGCTGCCA